>JBFXGS010000001.1:0-56335 GCA_050177775.1 Bacilli bacterium
TATCGAACCGCCCGGAGAATTGATATATAAGTAAATATCTTTTTCGGCATCTTCCGCCGCCAAAAACAACAATTGGGCAACAACGGAATTAGCCAAGTCATCATTTATTTCACCACTAAGCATAATAATGCGATCTTTTAAAAGACGGGAATAAATATCATAGGACCGTTCACCCAAAGATGTTCGTTCAATTACTATTGGTGCGTAATACATTTGTTTTCTCCTTTATTATTTATATTTTACCACTTATATATGAAATAAGTCAAACAAAACACGGTTCATGAATTTACCAAGAAGGATTTTGGTGTTTGATTAAGAAATTTACTTGCAAGATTAGGTTCTTAATGATATAATTCAATAAAGCGATAATCAAGAACCAGTAATTGGAAAAAAGCTGTGGCAGGGAGTTAGGATCGTGACTGAGAGTCTTAACCAGATTTACCAATGAATTCATCTTGGGAGTGGTTCCAATCAAACCCGCAAACCAACTTGCGTTATCAAAGAAAGAAGTGCAACAATTGTTGAACTAAGGTGGTACCACGGAAAACTTCGTCCTTAACTTGTTTAAGGATTTTTTTGCTTTTTAGGAGGAAATATGGATAATCAATTAAAATTATTGCAAGAACAATTATTAAATGAACTTGCGAAAGTAAAGACAACCAATGGGTTGAATGAGACAAAAGCGCTCTACTTAGGAAAGAAAAGTCCGATTCAAGACTTGTTTGCGAAAATGAAAGATTTGAGCATTGAAGAAAAGAAGACGCTTGGTCAAAGTGTTAACATGTTTAAGAATTTTGTTGAAGAACAAATTTCTTTAAAAGCCGAACAACTTGAACAAAACAAAATAAAGGCTAAATTAGAAAGCGAAGCCATTGATGTAACTTTACCGGGAGCCACCTTTAATGAAGGAAATAATCACCCTCTTACCAAAATGCAAGAAGAAATCGAAGACATTTTTGTGGGAATGGGTTATTCAATTGCCGAAGGACCGGAAGTTGAACTTGATTTATACAATTTTGAAATGCTTAATTTACCCAAAGGGCATCCGGCTCGAGAAATGCAAGATTCATTCTATTTTGATGCCAATACCCTTCTTCGAACGCATACTTCTCCGGTACAGGTCCGAACCCTATTAGCGGCCAATAAGCAACCGGTGAAAATTATTTGCCCGGGAAAAGTATATCGGCGCGATGATGATGATGCGACACACTCCCATCAATTCATGCAAATTGAAGGATTGGTTGTCGATCGGCATATTACCATGGCGGACTTAAAAGGGACCCTTACTTTGCTGATGCAAAAAATGTTTAAAACTAATTTAGATATTAGGTTTAGACCTTCTTTTTTTCCTTTTACGGAACCAAGTGTGGAAGTTGATGTTACTTGTTTTAAGTGCCAAGGCAAGGGTTGTTTGCTATGTAAGAATGGTGGATGGATTGAGGTTTTAGGGGCTGGGATGGTTCATCCCGATGTTTTAAAAATGTCCGGATACGATCCTCATGAATTTCAAGGATTTGCCTTTGGAATCGGTATTGAAAGAATTACCATGCTCCGCTATGGAATCGATGACATCAGGAATTTTTATACTGATGATTTACGATTCCTTAAGCAGTTTTAGGAGGCTGTTATGCGTGTAAAATTAGCTTGGTTAAATGAATTAGTTGACGTTTCAGATTTAAGTATTCAACAATTATCAAAAATCATTTCACTTCATTCGACCGAAGTGGAAAGTATCGAAACAATGGCTCAAGGAACCGCTTTAGTAGTGGGGCATGTTTTAAAATGTGAACCCCATCCCGATTCAAATCATTTACATGTTTGCTTAGTAGATGTCAAAGACGAACAATTGATTATTGTTTGTGGGGCACCCAATGTTGAAGCCGGCCAAAAAGTAGTGGTAGCCAAAACAGGTTGTGTTCTTCCCGGTGGTTTAACCATTAAAAAAGCGAAGATTCGCGGAATTGAATCTTCGGGCATGATTTGTTCACTTGCGGAAATAGGAATTGAAAATAAATATATTCCTGAAGAGTATCAAGCCGGAATCTTTTATTTTAAAAATGATGTGGAAATTGGCGGACCGGCTTTACAAGCTTTACACCTTGATGATGTTGTTTTTGATCTTTCAATTACCCCGAATCGCGGCGATTTAATGAGCATGCTAGGGGTGGCCATTGAAGTGGGAGCGGTGCTTAAGCGCCCCTTAAAACCGCTAGCTTACGAGTTAAAACATTACCAAAAATCATTTGATTTATCCGTTACTTTAGAATCAAAAGGTTGTGTCGGGTATTTTGCTCAGGCCTTTAAAAATGTGGAAATAAAACCTTCACCTTGGTGGTTAATTGCTCGTTTAATCGCTTTTGGAGTGCGACCGATAAATAATGTTGTGGACATTACCAATTATATTTTGGCGCTTTTTGGCCAACCACTCCATGCTTTTGATTGTGAAAAATTAGGGAATAAAATCGTTGTTCGAGAAGCCTATCAGCAAGAACCGTTTGTTACTTTAGACGGAATTAAAAGAGACTTAATTGCCAATGATTTAGTCATTACTAATGGTCAAACTCCGGTTGCTCTAGCTGGTGTAATGGGCGGAAAAAGCACGGAAATTGATGACAAGACAACTTCTGTAGTTATTGAGGCGGCCGTCTTTGATCCCATGACAGTCCGAAAAACTTCTCAAAGATTAGGGTTAAGAAGTGAATCTTCGGCTCGTTTTGAACGAGGTGTTGATATCAATCGAACCAAAGAAGCGCTTGCCTTTACTTCATACTTATTACAAACATTAGCCAATGCCCAACCAATGAGCGATGTTGTGGAAGCGGGAATAACCAACATAAAAGACACAGCTATTGGTATTTCCGAACAAGATGTCTCTTCTTTATTGGGAATCAGTGTTTCTAAGAAAGATATGATCTCGATTTTTGAAAGTTTAAAATTTAAAGTTCAAGACGAAAAAGGTTTAAAAGTTTTTGTTCCAAATCGTCGAAGTGATCTTCGCATAAAAAATGATTTAATTGAAGAAATCGGTCGTCTTTATGGGTATGAAAACTTGCCTAACACCCTTCCGTCATCATCAATTGCCGGCGCTTTAACATTAAAACAAAGTAAACGTCGTTTAATTAGACACACTTTAGCGAATTTAGGGTTAAGTGAAGTTATAACCTATTCCCTTGTCAATGACCAATATAATGACACCTTTACCATCAACCATTTGGAAAATTCTAAATCATTAACTTTAATAAACCCGCTTACCCAAGAACGAAGCATTTTAAGAAAAGGATTATTACAAGGCTTAATGGAGGTTGTCAAGTATAACTTCGCAAGAAAATGGAAAGATTTGGCTTTGTTTGAAATTGGGAAAGCATATAGCTTGCAAGAACAACCCCAAGAGGAAGAGATGCTTAGCTTGGCAATGGTCAATCATTATTATGGGAAGGCTTGGAAAGATTATTTAGAAGTAGATTTTTATGTAATAAAAGGGGTTCTTGAGGAGTTAGCCAAGCAATTGCGAATTTCTTTCACTTTCAAACCAATTAGTAATCCCGGTGTTGAGTTACATCCAAAGCGCAGTGCGGATGTTTTCCTTGATAATGAAAAGATTGGATTCATTGGCAGCTTACATCCTCAATATGCGATTAAGTCCGGCCTTGATGAAGTCTATGTTTGCGAAATAAAACTTTCCAAAATATTGGAAAAAGAAAAGCAACTTAGCAAATATCAACCTTTAAGTAAATATCCGAACATGGAACGTGATCTTGCCATAGTTGTTTCTAAAGATATCTTATCGGAAGAAGTTGTAAATGCGATTAAGAAAACGGATGAAAAATTAATTAGCGATGTTTTTGTTTTTGATGTTTACACGGGCGAGAATGTGGAAAAAGACCAAAAGTCACTGGCCATCAGGATTGTTTTTACGGCCAACGAACCATTAAGTGATGAAATAATTTTACCAAAAATGAAACGAATTATGAAAGTTCTTGAAAGTAATTTTCATGCCAAATTAAGAAGTTAAAAAAGAGCGGGACCCGCTCTTTTACTTTATGAAATCATCATCTTTTAATTTGGTTTGATACGTTGGCGTAGGATTTTTTAAGGCTTCGATTATTTCTGCCACAATCGCATCGGGAGTCGATGCCCCGGCGGTAATTCCGATTCTTTCGAATTTTGTGAAATCATATTCGTTTAAATCATTAACATTTTCGAGGAAGAAAGTCGGAAGGTGGGCTTTTTTTTCGCTTACTTCTTTAAGTTTATTGGTGTTGTTACTACTTGGATCACCGACAACAAGCAACACATCAATTTGATCACGGTATTCCATAATGGCTGTTTGTCTTGTTCGTGTGGCATTGCATACCTCTTCAACCAATTCAAGTTGAGGAAGCAGGGTTTTCATTTTTAAATAAAGATGATAAGCATCTAAATAGGACATCGTCGTTTGCGTAGTTAAAACGGCTTTGGGATTTACAGTCCTGGGAATGGAATTTGGATCATCTTCATCGGTTATTAAAACGATTTTTGAAGATAATCCCAGGATGCCTTCGGTTTCCGGGTGATTCTTTACTCCATAAAAATAAACTTGATAATCGTCTTTTAATTTATTTAAGATTAATTGATGGGTTTTTTCAACATCACGGCAAGTGGCATCAACAATATGCAACCCTTTGTCTTGGGCATGTTTACGAAGTTCATCACTAACCCCATGCGCGGTAAAGATAATTGTACCCGTTGTTGCTTGTTTCAACATTTCTGACCGCGAAGAGCCTTCTAAAACAATGACCCCTTTTTTTATAAAGGCATTGACAATATTCTTATTATGGACAACGTTTCCCAGCATATAAATGGGGCGGGGAAGGTGGGGATTATTGATGGTTTTATTTATAATATTAATGGCTTTGGCGACCCCTATGCATAAACCTTGAGGTCTAATTTTAATAATGTTCATATCATCACCAAAGTTATTATAACACAACAAACGAAGTTTTCCCAACAAATAACTAATGAATTTATGAGTGAAATATGTTATAATAATTAAAACGGAGGGCTTATGAACTATAGTTTACAAAATGAACACTTACAAATAACCGTGAGAAGTTATGGAGCTGAGCTTATTTCTTTAAAAAGCAAACAACAAACCGAGTTTATCTGGCAACGAAATCCGGAATTTTGGAATCGCTGCGCGCCGGTTTTATTCCCAGTCGTGGGACGGTTGTTAGATAAATATACAATGATTTATGGGAAAAAATATGAGATGGATATTCATGGTTTTTTAAAAGACCAAGAATTTTCGTTATTATCACAAAGTAAAAACCATTTATCTTTGGTCCATCGTTTTAATGAAGAAACGGTAAAAATGTATCCTTTTCACTATGAATTTGTTATTACTTATCGATTAAGGGAAAAACAAGTACGAACCGAATACTTAATACGCAACTTAGGGAAAGACGATTTATTTTTTAATGTTGGAGGACACCCAGCCATTAATGTTCCGCTTTACCCAAATGAATCCTTTTGTGACTACACCATTTCTTTTGAAAAAGAAGAAACGTTTGATGCCCCGACAATAGAGAAAAATGGGACGTTGAATTTTGATGTTCCAGCTATTTCTTACTCTAAATTAAAACATTTACCACTTGATCGTTCTTTGTTTTTCTTAGACACCATTGTTATTCCGAAAGTGAAATCGAAGCAAGTAGAATTAATGAACAAACAACATCAAGGGATAATCTTCCGTTTTGAAAACTTCAAAACATTGGCTATTTGGACAAGATATCATCAACAAGCCCCGTTTGTTTGTTTAGAACCGTGGCTTGGTTATGGTGACCGTTATAATAGTGATCATGATTTTATGAAAAAAGATTATATGCAAAAACTGGCTTTTAACGAGCAATTTACCGCTTTTTATGAAATTGAATTGATGGAATAAAACACTATACAAAAAGGAAATTTTGTAGTATAATAACATATATTATGAGGAGGATTTATGATTACCACAAGTGATTTTAAAACAGGAATTACCATTGAATATGATGGAAATGTATATACCGTTATGGAGTTTCAACATGTGAAATCCGCAAACAGTATGGCATTTGTTCGCACAAAACTTAAGAATATGCGAACAGGAGCAATTATCGAAATAGCGATTAACCCAAAAGACAAAATTAAAAAAGCCATGATTGAGAAGAAAAAGATGCAATATCTTTATGACGGAGGGACATCCCTTGTCTTTATGGATATGGACACTTATGAGCAAATTGAGATTCCAAGTGACAATTTAACCTATGAAAAAAACTTCTTAGTTGAAGGCGCATCCGTCCTAGTTGTTGATTTCGAAGGTGAAATTCTTGGTGTTACTTTACCGGAAAAATTAGTATTAGAAGTTAAAGAATGTCCACCAGGAGTTAAAGGAAATACAGCGGCGAATGCTACCAAAGAAGCCGTTTTGGAAACCGGGTACCATCTTCAAGTCCCTTTATTCATTGACGCTGGTGAAAAAATTATTGTTAATACCGTTGAAGGGAAATACTATTCCCGAGCATAAAAAGAGGTTCCTTCTTTTTTTCTTGAAAACAGAAATTTTTAAGGTATCATATTAAAGAGGTGATATAATGTTACTTTGCGTTGATATTGGAAACACCAATATTGTATTAGGCGTTTTTCAAGATGAAAAACTATCGCATAGTTTCCGGATTCAATCGGATTTAATGCAAACAGCCGATGAATACGGAACCAAAATAATGAATATTTGCAGTTTTTATGAACTCGATTTTCATATGATTAACGGTGTCATCATTTCGAGTGTCGTCCCCGGGTTAGACAACACTTTTGAAAAAATGGTAGAAACCTATTTTAAAACCAAAGCCATGTTTGTTGGTCCTGGTACAAAAAGCGGAATCAAAATTAAAATTGATAATCCAAAGCAACTAGGTGCTGATATTTTGGTGGGAGCGGTGGCAACCTATCATAAATATGGTTCCCCGGCGATTATTGTGGACATGGGAACGGCGATTACTTTCGCCTATTTAAATCAAGAAAAAGAACTATTAGGAGGAGTGATTGTTCCTGGGATAAAAACCGCCTTTAGTAGTTTAGTTTCGAAAACATCAAAGCTGGAAGAAGTCAGAATGGATGCCCCTTTAAAAATCATTGGCAAGGATACGGTTTCTTCCATTCAAAGTGGCATGATTTATGGAACCTCTTCCATGATAGATGGCATGATTAGAAAAATAAAAAAAGAAATGAACCTTGAAAAAGTAATTACGGTTTTAACAGGTGGTGAAGCGCGCTTAATAAAACCTTATTTAGAAGAAACGGTCATTTATGATGATAATTTATTATTGGATGGTTTAAAATTAATTTATCTGAAAAACCAATAAAAAAACCCTAGATTTTTATCTAGGGTCGTTTTATTCTTCGCATACGATAATGGGGAATTCGAGCATCATAGAACAAATCCCCAAAAGCAGTATATCCACATTTTTCATAAAATGGTAGGGCATGTGTTTGTGCGTCAAGGATGATTTCTAAAACCCCGTGTTCATCGCAATATCGATGTAATTCCATCATTAAAGCATATCCGTAGCCTAACGAACGATATTCTTTTAAGATGCAAACACGTTGAATTTTGGCCGTTTTATCTTTTATTTTGATTCTTGCGGCCCCGATTGGTTTCTTCTCATCGTATACGACAAACATGATGCGATCTTTTTCTTCAAGGTCGAATTCTTCTTCCATGGTTACTTTTTGCTCTTCAACAAAAACAATTTTACGGATGATAAAATGATCGATTATTTGGTCTTTAGTTGTACAAATTTCATATCTTACCATGTAAATACTCCTAAAGCAATTAAGCTTAAAACGACTAAAGCTAGACCTAAACAATAGAATCCAAAATATTTGATGTTCTTATGTTTTACTATTTTAAAGAATAATGAAATTGACAGATATGTTCCTATCAGACTGGCGATGAAACCACCAAGATACCCTCCCCAAAAAACAGGTTCGGTTGAGGCACTTTCGGGGTTGATTAAATCATAAAGCCCTAACAAAGCTGCCGCAATACTAGCGGGGATATACATCATAAACGAAAATCTGAGGGCTTTATCTAGTTTTAAATGATTAGCAACGCCGAAGGAAGAAGTAACACCAGAACGACTAATTCCCGGAAGCAGGCCGATGACTTGGGCTCCACCCATTAATAAAGCATCCTTCCAAGTAATATCTTCTCTTAAAGCTTGATTTTGTTTTTTTGAGATAAATAAAAGTAACAACCCGGTTATCATTAAGGAGAAGCCAACAACTAAAATGTTGGTGTAGTACTGATCCCAATCGTTTAGTTTGATAACTAATCCGATGATTCCGGCCGGAATAGTGGCTAAGATAATATAGATTACATAAAGAAAAGATGGTTTCTCATTTTCATTCTTTCTAACTAAATATTGCCAACAGCCAATAATCAATTGTTTAATTAATTGTCGATAATAGATGATAATGGCGATTAGTGAGGCAAAATTGACGGCAATTTGAAAATTGTTCATAGATTCTTGAGTAATTACTTTACCAAAAATTTGATCAAAAATGACCATGTGTCCACTTGAGGAAACAGGAAGCGGTTCCGTTACTCCTTGAACCAAACCAAGTAATATATATTTAATGAATTCGACTAATTTTTCCATAACATCACCTTAACATTAAATAATATTATACCAAAAAAAACTTAAGATGAAAACCGTTTCCGAAATATTTATTAACAAAGACGGAAAAAAATGTTATAATTAACAAAAAAGGAGATTTAAAATGTTTTTAGAAATTGATACACAATCTTTAGTTCTCATCCTTTTAGCAATTTGCTTAGTACCGATTATTGGTTTGATGGTATATGCCATAATTGTGGCTTTAAAACATCGCAATAAATTATCGCAAAGCCAAAAGGCGGAGATTGAGAAAGAAACAGATACAACCCAAAGCGAATTGTTTTTTGGTTTATTTGGGGGGAAAAACAATATTACGGGCGTTTCTTCGGAAATGAGTCGTGTGAGTGTTCAAGTCAAAGATGTAAATACCGTTTTGTTAGAAGATTTAAAAGCCCAAGGGGCAACAGGAATTTTAGTAGTTGGCAACACCATTAAATGTGCTTTCGGTGATCGAGCCACTTATATTTATAATTTATTAGAGGAATATGCAAACCAAAATGAATAAAGATAAACTTGCCATTGAAACATTAAGAATATTGTCTGTTGAACAAATAACGAAGGCAAATTCCGGCCATCCCGGGATTGCATTAGGTGCTGCTCCAATTCTTCATACTCTTTATGGCAAGCACTTAAATGTATCTCCAAAGCATCATCAATGGATAAATCGGGATCGGTTTGTATTGTCAGCCGGACATGGTTCAGCGCTATTGTACTCTCTTTTGTATTTAGCTGATTTTGGCTTAGACATTGACGATTTAATGCAATTTCGCCAATATGGCAGTAAAACTCCCGGCCATCCCGAGGTCCACATTACCCCTGGAGTTGATGCTTCAACGGGGCCGTTAGGACAAGGAATAGCAATGGCCACCGGCATGGCGATTGCTGAAGAATATTTAAGAGCCCGGTTTAATCGTCCCGATTTTCCTGTTTTTGACCATTATACTTACGCTCTTTGCGGTGATGGCGATTTACAAGAAGGAATCACTCAAGAAGCAATGAGCTTAGCCGGTCATTTAGGATTGAACAAATTGATAGTTTTATTTGATTCTAATGATATTCAATTAGACGGAAAAGTTGCCAACGCCAATTCTGAAATTGCCAAGGATAAGTATCCGGCGATGGGATGGGATTATCTATATGTAAGTTCAGGTGAAGATACGGAAGCCTTATCTTCAGCTATCAATCAAGCCAAACAAAATAAAAAACCAACAATAATTGAAATAAAAACAATTATTGGACAAAATTCCTCGGTTGCGAACACTTCAAAGGCGCACGGAAGCCCGCTTAGTTTAGGCGAAGTTCAAAAGATGCGAAGTGCTTTTGGAGGGGAACCGTTTAGTGTTCCGCAAGAAGTATTTGAATATTATCAAAAAATATTAGTTGAACCGGGAAAAGAAAAATTTGAACAATGGCAACAAATGTATTCTCTTTACCAAAACACTTATCCAAACGAAGCCCAAGTCTTTGAAGATCTCAATGGGAAAGCCATCAGTGGTGATTGGGACCGCCCTTTTAACTATGATGAAGAGTACAACAAGGCAACAAGAACAACCAGCGGTGAAATCCTTAATTACTTACAATCTTTAAATTTAGGTTTAATCGGTGGCTCGGCTGATCTTTGTTCTTCCACGAAAGTTAAAGGAATCGAGGGGGATTTTTCAAAAACCAATCGGCTGGGGCGAAATATCAACTTTGGTGTTCGCGAACACGCGATGGGAGCAATTGCTAATGGGTTAGCGCTGCACGGATTTGTTCGTCCGTTTGTCAGTGGTTTCTTTGTTTTTTCTGACTATATGAAACCAGCCATTCGTCTGTCTGCCCTCATGAATTTACCGGTTATTTATATCTTTACCCATGACTCCATTGGTGTTGGCGAAGACGGGCCCACGCATCAGCCCATTGAACAATTGTCGGTGTTGAGAAGTACGCCGCACATCAACGTTATTCGGCCGGCCGACGCCAATGAAACGTTAGTGGCTTGGGACGTGATAATGAATACCAAAGACAATCCGATTGCCCTCATTCTTACAAGGCAAGATATTCCCAACATTACCAACAAAAAACTTGCCAATCACCTAAAACAAGGGGCTTACATCATATCTCCTGAACGTAAAAACCTTGATGGGATTATTCTTGCAAGCGGCTCAGAAGTGAAACTTGCCATTGATGCGCAAACCAAATTGCGTTTTGAGGGGATTGATGCGCGGGTTGTTAGCATCCCGTCTTTCTACTTGTTTGAAAAAGAGAGCAAACAATATCAAGAGCAAGTCATTCCGAAAAACGTGAAAACAAAAGTGGCCGTGGAAATGGGCGACGGCGTGCATTTTTATAAGTATTTAGGAACCGATGGGGTCTTGCTTAATGTTAATGGCTTTGGCCAAAGTGCCCCTATTTCCGTCCTAATACCAAATTATGGTTTTACTGTCGATAACGTTGTGAAAACCTTTAAAGAATGTTTTCAAAACAACCAAAAAACCGAATAAATTAAACTAAACCGACTAAGCTAATTAAAAACAATCAAAGCTTAGTCGGTTTTTATGCACTTATCAATTTTATTTATGGCGAAGGAAGATTATTATGTGATATAATAAAACCAATCAAGAAAAGGTGATTATATGAATTTTTTGGAAATTGCAAAAAAATACGAACAAGCATTTATAAAAGACACACAAGGATTATTACAAATTGACAGTACATTAATCGAGCAACCGGACAACAAAGAAATGCCATTCGGAAAAGGGATTTACCAAAGTTTGGAATACGTTTTAAGTCTTGGAAAAGCATTTGGCTTTGAAACAAAGAACATTGATAATATCGCCGGTCATATTGAATTTGGGGAAGGCAAAGACATTATCGGGGTTTTAGTTCATGTCGACGTTGTTCCCGCAGTAGGAGAATGGATGTATCCTCCTTTTTCGGGAACCGTTGCGGATGGAAAAATTTTTGCAAGAGGCGCCCTTGATGATAAAGGACCGGCGGTTTGTGCACTATACGCTTTTAAAATTTTAAAAGATTTGGGATTTCAACCTAAAAAACGCTTGCGTCTAATTATTGGCACGGACGAAGAAACGGCTTGGAGAGGAATCAGGCGTTATTTTGAAAAAGAAGAAATGCCTGCTTTAGGTTTTTCTCCCGATGCTAATTTTCCCCTTATCTATGGCGAAAAAGGGATTATGTCTTTAGATTTGATTGGTCCCAAAGACCCTCATTTATTTTTCAAATCCGGAGTTCGTTACAATGTTGTTCCCGATTATGCGGAAGCAACTATCGATAAAGAAGTAAAAGAAGCTTTCCAAGCATTCTTAAACAGCAACCATTTAAAAGGTCAAGCTGACAAAAAATTAACTTTGTTTGGTCGCAGTGCTCATGCGATGGAACCTAATTCAGGAGTCAACGCCGCTATTAAATTATGTCAGTTTTTAATTAATGTTACTTCCAATCAAACTGTATCTTTAATTGCCAATCAATTGAATGATTCTCGCTTTAAGGCAATGGGGCTATCCTTCTTTGACCCCGAAATGAAGGATTTAACGGTCAACGTTGCCATTGTTGAAATTGATCAAAACCAATCACATATTGGTCTTAATTTGCGTTATCCGATTAATTGGAACAAGGAAGCATTTTTGGAAAAGTTTAGGGAAAAAGTTGCCGATTATGGTTTTAAAGTAATTGTGAAACAAGACCAAATTCCTCATTATATAAATAAAAACGATCCGTTGATTAAAACGTTGCTGGGAGCATATCAACGTAATTCTCAAGATTTTGATAACGATATTATGACCATCGGTGGTGGAACATATGCGAGAGCTTTAAAAAAAGGGGTCGCATTTGGTCCGGAATTCCCAAATCGTGAGAATGTCGTACATCAACCAAACGAATATTTTGTCATTGAAGATGCCATCAAAGCCATGGCTATTTATGCTGATGCTTTGTGGGAATTAGGAAAATAACCATGCGGTTAAGGAAAATAAAACAAGCCGCAACCAAACTTGAATCCTTTCCCGATTTAGTTATTAAGGGTGGTGAAGAAAACATCGGAAAATGGTCCGAAGTTTTTCATAATACAAACCCCATTTATTTAGAAATTGGGATGGGAAAGGGACAATTTATTAGTGAGCATGCTCGCCAAAACCCGAACATCAATTATTTGGGTTTAGAAAAATTTGATAGTGTCGTTTTAAAGGCAGCACGTCGTATCGAAAAAGAAACGATTCCCAACTTACGTTTTATATGTGCAGATGCAAAAAATATCGAACAAATTTTTAAAAAAGAAGAAATTGTCAAAATTTTTTTAAATTTTAGTGATCCATGGCCCAAAGAGCGGCACGCTAAACGCCGATTGACTTTCGATGGCTTTCTGCTTAGTTATGAATATATTTTAAAGCACCCCGGGATTATTGAATTAAAAACCGACAATCGACAATTGTTTGAATACAGCATCATGAAATTTAACGAACGAAAATATCGTTTCTTAGAATTAAATTTGCATTTGCATGAGCAATACATTCCCAACATTATTACAACCGAATATGAAGACAAATTCGTTAAAGAAAACAAAATAATTTATTATTTAAAGGTGGAATTATGAACAGCAACATTAACTTTGACATTTTTTATCAATTAGTCAATTTGCATGGTGTCTCCGGCCATGAAAAATCCATTCGCCAATTTATGAAGCAGGAATTAAGTAAATATAGCGATGAGATTATTCAAGACAAACTGGGGAGTATTTTCGGAGTAAAAAAAGGCCAGGATAAACCGGTGATAATGGTGGCGGGACATATGGATGAAGTGGGAGCCATGGTTACAGCCATCACCGATCGGGGATTTCTGAGAATGATTCCCATGGGTGGTGTCAACCCCGAAGTAATGGTCTCGCAAAACGTTTTAGTTTGCACCGGTAATAACCGTTTTGTTCCGGGAATTGTTGGGGCCGTTCCCCCACATATTACCAAAGTTGAAGAGCATAAACCGATCAGTTTTGATGATTTGTTGCTGGATATTGGTGCGGATTCAAAAGAGCATGCCATTGAAATGGGGATTGAGATTGGGCAACAAATAACCTTTGTTAATCATTATTATTTTACAGAAGATAAAAAGAAAATCGTTTCAAAGGCTTGGGACAATCGTTTTGGTTGTGGAATGGCGATTGAAGTTCTCCGTGAATTGAAAGATATGGATCATCCGAATGCGGTTATTGCAGGAGCGACGGTGCAAGAAGAAGTTGGTTTAAGAGGAGCCCAAACATCCAGTCAAATGGTCGAACCGGATTTATTTATTGCCATTGATGTTTCACCGGTTGGTGATTTTTTAAGCAAGGATCATCCAAGAGCTTATGGAACTTTAGGAAAAGGATTCTTAGTGCGTTTCTATGATCCTCGTTGTATCATGAATCCAGCCATCAAAGAATATTTTGAAAAAATAGCCAAGAAAAATGACATTCCTTTCCAACAATTCTTATCATTAGGCGGAACCGATGCTGCTGCTGCCCAATATGCAGGGTCAGGAACGCTTTCCACAACCATTGGTCTTCCGGGACGATATATTCACTCAACAGCCACCATGATTCATGTTGATGACATGCTGGCTGTCAAAAAAATGGTTTTAGCTATTATTAAAGATTTTGATAATGACCGATTGGTCGCTTTACAAAATGCTTAAATGTTATGTTGGTTCACAAAACCGCGTAAAACTTTTGGCCACTAAACAGGTATTAAAACACTTTGAAGTAATCGGTTTAAGTGCCAACAGTCAAGTATCAAATCAACCCAAGACGGATTTAGAAACGATTCAAGGAGCCTTGAATCGCACAAAAGGATTGCCTAAAGATGGGCTTCGGATTGGGCTGGAAGCGGGAATTCAGTTACATGGAGATCGCTTGTTTTTGGTCAATTGGGGCGTTTTGCTTGACGAACAAGATCATGAATATTTTGCCGGTGGAACTAGAATTCCTTTGCCCGACTTTATGAAAGAACCGCTTTTAGAAAAGGGGTTGGAACTGGCAGAGGTCATCGACCAATATACCAATTCCGTTGATATTCGCCAAAAGCAAGGAGCAATCGGTGTTTTCACAAACAATCTTGTGAAACGAAAAGATATTTTTATTCATATCGTTAAACTTTTATATGGGCAATATTTACGAGGAGAAAAAAGATGAAAGGATTAATTGTTTTAGCCGATGGTTTTGAAGATGTTGAAGCGATGGCAACCATTGATGTTTTGCGTCGTAGTCAATTGGAGATTCACTTAGCAACAATCAATAAAAACTTGTTTGTTGAAAGTGCCCAACATTTGATTGTAAAAGCGGAAAAAGAATGGGAAAAAATCGCCGAAAAAGATTATGATTTTCTTGTGATTCCCGGTGGTCGGGCCGTCTTTTCGGTATGGAACCAATTTGCCCCCCTTTCGAAATTAATTGACCAATTTGTTTTATCAAAAAAGTTAGTTGCGGCCATCTGTGCCGGTCCCGCTTTAGTTGGAAAATTAGGGCATTATCAAAATCACTCCTATACTTGTTTTCCAGGTAGCGAGAAAGTAATTGTTGGTGGTCACTATTCCCCTAAGGAAACCGTCATCCGTGACGGCAACTTTATTACTGCCAAAGCAATGGCGTTTGCAATTGATTTTGGGTTGGCGATTGTTGAATACTTGCAAGGCAAAGAGCAAAGAGAGAAAATCTATCATAGTATTCGTGGTGAACTGTGAGTTAGGCACTCACGGTTTTTTCATTTTATAAAAATAAAATGTTCTTGTTAATTAGTGCTTATTATGATAAGATTAAACTACATTAATAATATGAACTTAAGAAAAGTGGTGATATCAATGAATGAAAAACCAACCGAAGTTAAAAATAATCCTAAACCAAGAAAACCACGAACGACGGTAGCTAAGGTTGAACCGGTTGAGGAAATAGATGTTCAAAAATTGACTGCCATTCCTGAAAAAGCACCTACTTTATCGCCAATTGAAGAATTAAAACAAAAGAAAATTGTTAACCTTCCCGAAGAAGAACCAAAGCCGACGGAAGAAGAATTGTTCGAACAAGAAGTAAAAGCCAAAAAAGAAAAGAAAATAAAAAAAGAAGAAGAAAAGCCAATCACTAGATATTTAAATACTCCTATTTTGGAAGGCTTGAGTAACGAGATTGTTGAAGAACGAAAAGCCGAGGGCCTGGTTAATGTTGCGAAAAAAGCGCAAGGCAAGTCCATTCCTGGGATTATTTTTTCGAATTTATTTACATGGTTTAATATCTTATATACGATAATTACCATTCTCTTTTCGGTTTTAGAAAGTTGGGATAATTTAGGCTTTTTGTTTACGATTATTCCCAATTTGATCATTGGAATTATCCAAGAAATCAAAGCGAAAATGACGGTTGATAAATTATCACTACTAACAGCTCCAACAACAACCGTTGTTCGCAACAGTGAGAAATTTGAAATTCCTGTTTCCGAAGTTGTGCTTGATGATATCGTGTTTTATACTCCAGGCAAACAGATTAGTGCCGATAGCATTGTTGTTGAGGGTACTTTAGAAGTTAATGAATCATTATTGACAGGGGAATCTGAAGCAGTCATAAAAAACGTTGGCAATCCGCTTTTGGCAGGAAGTTTTGTTGTAAGCGGTGTTGCGGTTGCTCGGGTTGATAAAGTTGGTAAAGATAATTATATTGAAAAATTATCCGCGGATGCGCGAATGTACCGAAAACCAAAATCAGAATTACTGACGACATTAAACTGGATTATTAGAATTATTTCCTTTATTATTTTGCCATTAGCAATTCTTACATATATTACGACTTCAAGTGATGCCATAAAGGATTTTTTGAATTTAGGAACTTGGGCCGAAAATATATTTGGTATTAATGCAGGCTATTTGCTTAATCGTGACGGAGTTATTAAAGCGGGAAGTTCTATTCTGGCGATGATTCCGGCAGGACTATTTTTACTAACTAGTATGGCACTGGCCGTGGGCGTAATTCGCCTCGGAAAGAGTAAAACGCTGGTTCAAGAATTGTATTGCATCGAAATGCTAGCAAGAATAAATGTATTGTGTTTAGATAAAACCGGAACCATTACGGATGGAACCATGCGTGTTTGTGATTGTGTGGAAATAAAGAACTATACAGATTACACTATCAGAGAAATCGTTGGTTCGATGATGAATGCTTTTAACGATACAAATCCTACTTCGGAAGCTTTGATTCGTTTTTTTGATAAAAACAAAGTCTTAGCACCAACCGAAATTATTCCTTTTTCTTCAAAACGCAAATATAGTGCGGTTACTTTTGGTCGCCAAGGCACATTTTTATTAGGCGCACCCGAATTTATTTTGTTCGAAAATTATGATAAAGTTCAAAGCAAAGTTGAAAGATTTGCGCAACAAGGATGTCGAGTATTAGCCCTAGGACATACTACTTTAAAAATAAAAGAACATGATTTACCAAAAACAATTAAACCTTTAGCGCTAATTGTTATTCAAGACCATATCCGTGATGATGCGGCTGATACTATCGCTTATTTCAAACACAACGGGGTTGAGGTAAAAGTAATTTCCGGTGACAATCCGATGACGGTATCCGAAATTGCTTTGCGAGCTGGTGTGGAAAATGCCGAGCGTTTTATTAGTTTGGCGGGATTAACCGACGATCAAGTTCGTGAATCCGTTTTTGATTATACCGTATTTGGTCGAGTTAGCCCTGTTCAAAAACGGATCATCATTCAAACCCTTAAGAAACATAAAAAAGTTGTTGCCATGACTGGAGATGGCGTCAATGACATTCTTGCGTTAAAAGAAGCGGATTGTAGTATTGCCATGGCATCAGGAAGTGAAGCAACTCGTTATGTTTCCCATTTGGTTTTAATGGATTCCAATTTTTCCTCCATGCCTAAAGTCGTTGATGAAGGACGGCGTGTCATCAATAATATTCAAAAGACTTCGACGCTGTTTTTAACGAAAACCATTTTTTCGATATTACTTACGATTTTGTACATTGTATTCGCCATGCAAAGCGGCCCGTATCGAATTACTTATCCGTTTACCGCTAAAAACCTTTATATGATTGAATGGTTTGCCTTAGGTGTTCCGGCTTTTGTTTTGGCTTTACAACCAAATCACGAGATTGTGAAAGGAAAATTTTTAACAAACGTTTTAAAATCGACCTTACCGGGAGCGTTGACAGTTGTCTTTTTCCACTTACTTTTAATCCTATTAAGACCTTTACCGGGATTTGAAAGTTTACAGAATAATCCGGAAGTTTACACAACGATTACAACCATTATTACAACGGCCGTTGTTATGATTGTTTTGTTTCAAATGTCGCGACCATTTAACTGGTTTAGAAAACTTTTGTATACCTTAATGTTGGCTGGCTGCTTGGTGATGGGAACGGGTTTAATCAAAGACTGGCCGATTATTCCGGATTTGGAATTGACTTTCTTAAAAAATCCTAAAGATTATGATACGCGATTAACCATTATTGATACTGATGATGGTGAAGAATGGCTTTTAAACGATGAACTAACGGGCGTAAAAGCTTTTGAATATCCGGTCATCACTTTAACTGATAGTGAAGCGGGCATAACTTATATGGCTCCGGTTATTACCATCAACAAAGACCATGAATGGATATTTAATGGCAATAAAACCGGGATAAAAGCCGATTCCGTTCTCAAGTTTGATTTGTCGGTTCGAAATGGTTATTGGTATTTAGATAATGTAAAAACGATCAAAGCCACTAAGCAACCAATCCTTAATTTTGATGCTCTCAATAATCAATTTGAAGAACCAATTCTGACTGTCGATGATGGATATTGGTGCCTAAATGATATTACAACACAAATCAAAGCGGGAAATGAAGACCAAATTGATTTTGCTGTAAACGAGTTTGGATTCTTAACGATGAACGGGAAAGAAACCAAAGTGATGGCGGAACCAAAAGATGAGATCATCAATGCCAATGAATATTTAATTCCGGAAATTCAAATTGTAACCGTCGACCAAATTCGCGTTTTCAAAATTAATAATGTCACAACGACCATCCCTTCCAATGATGCCAACAATATTACTTTAACGGTTAATAATGAAGGCTATTGGGAAATAAATGGAATTAACACCAATTATTTGGCTTTGAAAATATCGGATACTATTGTTGATGATACGGCTCATGTCAAAGCTGATTTAGAAATAAGCATTGATGGACATTGGATTATTAATGGTGAAGAAACAACCATTAAAGTTGACAATCACATCTTAATTCTGGAAATCGTTATGACTTTGTTACTGGTGGCTTTAGCTTATTCAATAATGTGGGGATTCTCTTCTTTCTTAAGAAAAATAAAAATGGTTCCCGAACAATAATCAAGGGTGATGTTTCAATCACCCTTTTCTTGTATAAAAATCTTGAAATATAAGTAATTTAGGTTTATTATTTTGATTATAAATGGAGATAAATGATTATGGCCGTTTTAGGAAACATATTATGGTTGCTATTTGGTGGCATTTTAATGGGATTGTTTTGCTATGTGGTGGGAGTGCTTTTTTGTTTTTCCATCATAGGGATCCCGTTTGGCTTACAACTATTTAAGATCGGTAACCTCTTTTTTTGGCCATTTGGAAGCAATATCATTATCAATTTTGATGCTCATCCATTCGCCAACATCTTATGGATTATTTTCTTTGGGATTGAGTTTAGCATCAGTTGTTTACTTATCGGAGTAATTTTTTGTCTTACCATTGTGGGAATTCCTTTGGGAAAGCAATGGTTTAAATTAGCTAAGTTGGCTTTGCTTCCGTTTGGGGCAACTTTAAAATGAAAGAAGAAAAAACCAATGTTGTTAGACTTCTGGAAGCCAAAAAAATCACTTTTCGCCTTTATCACTATCCTCATTCTGACCAAGCCCTCGATGGCGAGATGGTTGCGAAACTAATCAATAAGGATCCAAAACAAGTGTTTAAAACCCTTGTTGCAAGAGCAAAGCACCAAGTATATGTTTTCATGATTCCCGTTTTTGACAGTTTAGATTTGAAAAAAGCTTCTTTTGTTGTCAATGAAAAAAGTTTAGAGTTGGTGGGAGTTAATGAACTTTTGCCGTTAACAGGCTATGTTCGGGGTGGTTGTAGTCCCATTGGTATGCGTTATAAATATCCCACTTACATTGATGAAAAAGTGAAAGATAATGATTCCTTAATTTTTAGTGCAGGAAAAATTGGGGTTCAAGTTGAATTATCATTAGAAGATTTAGAAAAAGTGATACCGCTAAAACTTGGTAAGCTGGTAGTATCAAATTAGAAAGAGACTAGAATTCATTATGAATTGGTTTGAAAAATTAATAGATTTCTTAAGTTATCAATTGCCGAGCGCACCCCAACCTTATGAAGCTTTCCATTTATTTTTTTTATTTTTAACAATCTTCATTTGCATCATCATTGCTTTAAAATTATCCCATAGCAGCGATAAGCAAGATAAAAAATTATTACTGTTTTTTAGTGTTTTATTATTAAGTTTCGAAGTATACAAACAATTTGTTTTTACAATTGAAGGTAATGTTTGGGATTATCAGTGGTATGCTTTTCCATTTCAGTTTTGCTCAGTCCCGATGTATGTGGCTTTTATCACCGTTTTTTTAAAACCCGGAAAAGTCAAAAATGCCTTTTATAATTTTTTAGGTACTTTTTGTTTGTTTGCTGGTTTGGCAGCGATGTTCTATCCAAACGATGTTTTCATTCCGACGTTAGGTATTAGCATTCAAACGATGGTTCATCATGGCTCCATGGTTATTATTGGCTTTTATTGTTTAATTTCAGGAAGAACCAATCTTCATTCCAAAAGCATAATTGGAAGCGCCATTATTTTTACAGGGTTATTTTTTATGGCATTAGGAATGAACTTATTGTTTAAAAATATTGGAGAGACATTTAACATGTTTTTTATCAGCCCCTATTTTTCATGCCATTTACCGGTTTTATCACAAATTCAAAGTCAGTTTGGCTACTATGCCTTTTTGGTAACCTATTTAGTCGGGTTCATCGGTATCGCTTATGTTATTCTTTTGGTTGCGATGGGAATCAGAAATTGGCACTACAAGACCAAGAATTTTAGGAAGTTTGTTAAGGCAAATTAAAAAAAAAGAAAAGCACAAATGTGCTTTTCAGACTGATGACAAACCCCATTTTCAAAAGTGGGGTTTTATTTTCTGCCCACATCAGCAGCAAATAAATATAAAAACATGCTTATTCGATAGAAAAATATGACTATTTTGTGTTTTGTTCCACTTTATAACGAAATAAAAAGAGCGTTGACTTTGTCAACGCTCTGAAAAGCACAAATGTTTTTTTTAATTTTCAATCGTTATTTTTATTTCGAAAGCACGATTCCAAGGGAAACAAGCGTTATAATTTAATGGGAACAAAGGGTCCGATAAAGCATGAAGATTTGTCTGCAACAATTGAATTAATTCTTTACTTGGTTTAAAGTCAAAGATATTGAGCAAGTTGGAATGCAAATACTGATGAATTTTTGGTCTGACGATATCTTGGTAAAAGCAATCATCAATAATCCGTTCGAGTAAAAATTGATGACATAGTTCGTGGTTCGTAAAGTGTTTATCACAAGTAATTAAAGCGGTTGCTAAAAGGCTACCAGTGGCATTTGATGCGGTATTCCACCCGCTGAACCCCTTCAATTTTAAGAAATCAATTTGTTTTAACAATTGATAGCAAGCCCCGTTGGGAGCATTAATATCAAGTAAAAAAACAGGAATGTTATCTTTTAAGATGATATTTAATTTGTCAATAAACGCCAGAGTATCGGGATCAAAAGATATTTCGAGCGGTTTTTCTCGATCGCACACTTCCATTTTCTGCGAGTTGTTGCTTTGGAAAACAGCAAGAACAAAGGATGCGGAAGCAAAATCATCGGTTCTTTTCATGCTAAGAATGGACGTCATTTTTTGCAGGTTTTCGATATACGGGCGATCTTCAAACGGTAAGGGGTTTTTTAATAATTCTTCATTGGGATGTAAAAGGAAATAAGTTAAATCTTGTTTTCTTATCTCGCGAATGATTTTGGCAAGTATAAAGCAGCTGGCTTCATCGGTTCCATTATAAAGCCAAGCTTTAGTCGCTAATTGACCTTCTTTTATTTTTGCTTCTAAAAGATCGTGTTCCAATGTTTGTAAACCATTGGGCATGGAGTCTTCTTGTAGGAGCAGCAAGAAATCAATTTTGTTTTGTTTTAATAAATCAAGGATGATTTTATTGACCTCATGTTTTTTAATCCGGGCAATTTCGTATGTTTTAAGAATATCAATTGGTATTTTAGAACTAATTTCTTGAAACTTTTCATAATCAGAAGGGTTTTTATATCTGAGAAATTGTCCTTTATACCGACTAAATTCATTTATTAATTTCCAATATTGGGTTGTTTTCTCATCAAAAGTTGATATTGAAGTCCGAAGAACGGTATCAAAAGCGTAAATCTTTAATTTTGGATTAAGCGTTTTTAAACTTTTTAAAAACTTTATTTTATAATCAAGTTCTTCGACCGAATAATTGGCCTTTCGGCTTTGAATTAAACCACCGCTAATAAGACTGTCAATTGGACAAATCAAATAATCTAAATGGTTTACTTCATTTTTAAGAAAGTTTTGAATAGCGGTGAAATCAAGTTTTGAGTGCAGAGTTCCAAGCAAGTTTTTTTCCATCGTTATTAGGTTGATGTTGGCCATTTTTGCAAGAGCAATGACCCAATCATAATTGCAAGGACGACTATCTAGCGGAATTAATCCAACATTTGTTTTCATTATAAGCTCCTTTGTGCTCTAATTGTAACATACGAAAATCAAAAAGAGAATAAGAATATTTGCAAAAATCAATTGACTAGACATTTAGTAAATGATATAATCAAATGTGAGATGTAAACGTTATCAGATCGCGTTTACTGTCCGTTAGGGAAACCTAATTATCTATAAAGAAAAGGAGAAAAAGATGTTTAAGAAACTAATGATTGCTGTTTTAATGATCGTTTCTGTTTTCATGTTTGTCGGCTGTAATCAAGACGATGACATTGTTGAAAGTTTGGATTCCATTAAAATTTATGGCCCGTTTGACACGTTCGACCCTGAAACCGATTATGTTCACCAATTAATAAAAGACATAACCGGTGTTGATGTTGATTATGACTTTTTACCACAGGATGGTGCTTCCGCAAATACAAAATTGTATTTAGACATTGCCGGACAAGCACAATATCATCTTTTAAAACTTGCTCCTACTCAATTTGATCAATTACGTGCTGTTGGAGCACTGCTTGATATTACGGAATTACTAGAAGAATATGCCCCAAATATTACCAGTTCCGTAACTGAAGAAGTATGGAAAACAGCAACTTTTGATGGAAAAATCTATGGTGTTCCACAAAAGAATCCATCAAATAACATCAACAGTGCCTTATTCTTAAGAAAAGATATTTTTGTTGAGAATGATGTGGCATTGCCAACAACTTTAACTGAATTTAAAGAAGCTTTAGTAGCTTTAAAAACAAAACTTGGTTCAGCATTTGTACCTTTCAGTGCAAGTTCTCATAATATTGAACCAATCAGAGGAGCGTTCGGGATTGTAACCGACTGGGTTCCACAAATTGATGGCAGTTTAAAATACTGGACGCAAACCGAAGCTTTCCAAGACTATGCCGATTATATGAAAGAATTAGTTGATTTGGGAGTTATGCAAGATGGTTACTTAACAATTCCTAATTATGGTGCAAATAGCCGTGCCGGATTGCAAAATGGGACTGTTGGTGTTACACTAGATGCATGGTGGAGTGGTAATGGCATCATTAATGGCATCGCTGCTTCGGAAGGAAAAACTGAAGAATATGTCATCGAACACGCGTCAGAATATTTACATTTCATTGATTCATTATTAGGCGATGTCAACTATGGTACTCCAGGAAAAGGCCAAGCCAAAATGGATTACTCCATTACATATTTCTATGCTATTCCAAAATACATGGGAAATACCGCGATGGCGGTTATTAAATGGATGAATGAAAAAATGGATCCCGTTAATTTCAAACGTTTAACAATCGGTGAAGAAAACGTTCATCATACCCTTGTTGACGGAAAATATTTCCCAATTTTAACGCCTGATGCCAATAATAAAGTTCCGTTTGATTCTTTCAATAAGGCCGATTATTTCTTAACAGGAATTCGTGAAGCTGATTACTCATTATATTGGCAATGCCGTGCCCGTAAGAATCCTCGTCAACAATTTGTTTGGGAAGGCATGAATACGGAAGCTCAAAAAACTGCGGTGGGAATTTATGACCGTGTTGGTTTAGCGCCTGGTTTCTTAATTTATGGAGCTAACAAAACAAAATTATCACAACTCACGACTGATTATTTGGTTAGTGTTATTACTGGTCAAGGAACACAAATGACACAAACGGAATTTAATGCGAAACTAGTTGCGGAAGCGCAATTAACAGAAAGCATTGCGGAAGTCAATGCTTGGTATGCGACACTTGAATAATTAATCCGAATTCGGAGGTAAGTCAATGTTAAACAGAGCACTTTTTGTTTTGGGGCGTTTATTTTTATTAAATGTCATATATATTCTAACGGTTGCTTTTAGCCTAGGAATATTAGTTGCCCCGGCAACAAGTGCTCTTTTCTATTGTACAAAAGATTTACTAAACAAAGATACCAAGGAATATGGGTTTCTTAAGCAATATATGAATATCATAAAAACCAAATTTCGTTTTAGTTTTTGGTTCGGTTTAATGGCAGCCTTAATTCTTTATCTTTGTATTGTTAATCTCGATAACGTGTTATTAATGAATTATCCTTCTTGGTTGTTAAAGACAATTGTCGTTTTCCAGTATATCATCATTGTTGAAACTTCTTTAATGACCGTCATGGTTCTTTTTTTAAATGGTTTGTTTTTATTTTCTAAGTTTTCTGATTTGTTGAAAATGGCTTTTTTTATTCTTCATCGTCATTTTTTTACAACCTTAATCATGGTTATTACCATTACCGTTTTAGTATATGTTTTTGTTTTTTATCTTAATGCCTTTTTGTTGCTGTTATTTTTTAGTGTCGTTTATCTTTGGATAAATTTATTATATTGGCCCATCGTTAATAAATACATTGTTAAGAAGGAGGAAAAACCAGAATATGAGCAAAAAGCCGAATAAGTTGTTAAAACATTTAAATCAGTACGGCGCTTTGTATTTTTTCTTAATCCCGGGATTAGTTCTAGTTGCCATTTTTAACTATGTTCCGATGGCCGGAATTGTCATTGCCTTTAAAAACTATGATATTTTTGCCGGAAGGACCCCAATCGAATCCATCATCAAAAGTGATTGGGTCGGGTTAGCTCATTTTAAAGAGTTGTTCAGTAATACCGATTTTACCAACGCCTTTGAAAACACATTAATAATCAGTACTTACAAAATTGTCTTTCTATTTCCGATTCCCATCATCTTAGCGATTATGATAACCGACATCAAAGCCTTGTGGTACAAAAAAGTGATTCAAACCGTCTTATATTTGCCGCACTTTTTATCATGGATTGTTGTTACCGCGTTATTTATTCAAATCCTTGGACCTTATGGAGTTATCAATAATTGGCTAAAAAGTTTGAACATTATCGAGCATTCCCTGGCTTTCTTTGGAAACAACGATATTTTCCGCGGTTTAATTGTCATCTCCGCGGGTTGGAAAGAAGTCGGTTGGAATGCGATTATATATATTGCTGCCATTACGGGGATTAATCCCCAACTATTTGAAGCGGCAAAGATTGATGGTGCCAGTAAAATGCAACAAGTGTTTTATATTACCATCCCGTCCATTGCCAATACGATTGTGATGTTGTTTATTTTAAGAATCGGCGCCATTTTGGATGCCGGATTCGACCAAATTTTTAACATGTATTCCTATGTTGTTTATGATAAAGGTGATATTTTATCAACACTAGTTTACCGTTCAGGTATCGGACAACAAAATTATAGTTTTGCGACGGCGGTTGGTTTATTCAATTCCGTTGTTGCTTTAATTATGGTCCTTGGTGGAAACTATTTATCACGCAAAATCTTTAAGAAAGGACTGTGGTAATATGCTTGAATCAAGGAATGATAAGATTTTTAGTATTATTGTTTACATCATATTATCGATATTTGGATTATCGATAACCCTTCCGTTCCTTAATTTATTAGCAACATCGCTTTCGGATCAAGTCGCGGTATCGAACGGGAGTGTGTCTTTTTGGCCCAAAAATTTTACATTAAGTGCTTATCAATTTGTTATTCAAAATGAACAATTTTGGAACGGACTAAAGACGACCGTCTTTGTGACTTTTGTCGGAACCGGCTTAGCGATGGTCGTAACCACACTTGTTGCTTATCCGTTAAGTCTTCCTAAATTCCGTGTTCGCAAAATCTTTTTAATTATATTCATCATCGTGATGCTCTTCAATGGCGGGTTAATTCCCACCTATTTACTAATCAATCAAATTGGACTGAGAAATAATCGTTGGGCGCTCATATTGCCATCTTTGATTTCAACTTATAACATGTTGTTAATTAAAAATTATTTTGAAACTCTTCCCGAAGCTCTTTATGAATCGGCTAAAATTGATGGAGCTTCCGAATTTCAAATCTTTTTAAAAATCACTTTGCCGCTATCTTTACCGACGCTTGCTACGGTTGCTTTATTCTATGCGGTGGGTTTTTGGAATGCCTATGTTAATGGGATGCTCTATATTTCGACGCCAAGCAAAATGCCTTTGCAAACTTATTTACAAACGCTCTTAAATATGGCTTATATTCCGGCTCATGAATTATCTCCGGAAGTCGCAGAAAGCCTTTCAACGGAATCGATTCGTGCCGCCACCATTTTCTCAGCCACCATTCCTATTTTGATTTTATATCCTTTCTTACAAAAATATTTTGTGAAAGGATTAGTGTTGGGTTCGGATAAATAATGAAAGATTCTTTGAAAATCTTTTTATTAAGGTCGTGGGTCATTGGAGTTGTGGTCGTGGTTGGGCATTTTATGATGAAATTACAGCACTTGTCGATTGGTCTTATTTTAGGAGTAATTAATACCTTTTTAGTAGACTTGGTTGTTTTAACGATTTTAAAAGGAAATCAAACCCACTTTCCGAAAGGTTGGAAATTGTTTTTACGAACAATTCTTAATATTGTGACCGCCATTGGTCTTAGTTTAATTATTCGCTTAATAGATTTAGCACTTTTAAATAAAGGTTTAATTACCATGCCCATTGAAACTTTTCGTTTTATTGCTTATTACCAAGTAATGTATTATTTTGGTTTCTTTGTTTATAAAAAAATCTTGGTCATAATAGAGAGGAAAAAATATGAGTCGAATACTAACAAGCCTTCATAATAAGCCCATGACGTTAGTTGTCAGTTTACCCGAAAACACTTATGAGATGGCCAAAGCCGCATGGGAAGCGCAAGCAGATGCCATCAAAGTTCACATTAATCTTTTTCATAATGCCAGCCTTGTCAAGTTTGGTTCTTTAGAAGAACAACGACCGGTTTTAGAAAAAATAATTCACGATTCACCGGTTCCGGTCGGAATCGTTGCCGGCCAAGACACAAAAACAAGCGAAGCAGTCATTGAAGAACTTGTGAAAATGGGATTTGATTTTATATCTTTGTATGGTCATCATATGCCAGTCTCGTTAGTTAATCGTCGAGATGTTTCTAATTTATTTGCCATTGATTATAGTTATTCTTTAGAAGAAGTTAAAACCATTACCAATTCTTTTATTGCGGATATTTTAGAATTATCCATTCTACCTCATGAAGAATATGGACAAAGGTTAAATGCCCGCGATTTGAGTAGATACTTAGCGTTTTCACAAATATCAAGCATTCCAACGCTTCTTCCTTCACAGCGTTTACTTTTGCCTAGTGATGTAAACATGATTGCAAAATGCGGGGTGAAGGCGATTATGATTGGCGCAATCGTTTTTGGTCATGATTTGGATCAAATGTCCAAACAAATAATGCAGTTTAAACAAGCCATCAATCAATTAAATTAAAGGGGGATTAAAAATGTCACTTACTGTTTTAGCAATTCCAACTTATGATAGTCGGGCTTTCGATGTCCGCCGTTTTATTCATCCACCCATTTTTGATGGCATTATCGACCAAGAAAAAAAGCCGCCGCAACCACCCGCTTGCTTTTTAGGAGCATGGTATCGCAAGGTGTTTTCCTCGTTTGATTCTTGGTTGGGAATTGAGGGCGTGATTGAACTTGGTGAATTTACTCCCGATGAAGCGCGCTTTAATCTTGACGGTAAAGGGCGATACATGGATGTCCCAAGCATTTATATGGGGGGAAAAAGTGCATTCGAGAGTGATGCCGGACTGGGTTTAGGACCAACATATTTAACAGGTGATTTTTCGGCGGAGTTGTCAGGCTCCAGTCCCAAAATGGCTTACCGCCCGTTTTGGCGTTTTATCTATCAAGATGCAATGGAAATATCTGGAAATGTAAAACGTCGCGAGATTAATTCATGGAATGTCTCGGATCCAAGAAGTGTTATCTATAACTACTTTCCCGGCGATGTTTTAAGAATGAGCGTCTATAGTCCGATTAAGGATTATTTACAATTGCATATTGAAGTAATTAAAACAACAACCATTCCCAAATATGTGAACATTAGAAAACAATACCATTTGGTAAATGATCGTCCCGATGATTTTTTTAGTCCCATCTTTTTATCAAAAGGACATGGGTACAAAGATGCAGAATTTAAAAGAGTCAATGCCATCGATCAATTTGGCAATGAAGGATTTCACGCGAAACCGACGAAAGCCGAAGTATCAAAAGCGACTTGGCATGAAACCTATTTATATCGGATGCTAGATGGGGAAATAAAAAGAGTTCCTTTTTCAAAAGCAAGACAAACAAGTATGATTTGTCCCAATGTGGAAGCGGTTAATGTTGAACTAATCAACCCAGATATGGGAAGCGAGGCCATAACCATTCAACCAGGTAAAATTAAGGGGTAAAGGGGAAAATATTTATGAATTTTAATGAGAAAACTTATATCTGTAAAGATGTTTATACGATTGACGGCATCTTAAACTTTATCGGAAAAATCCCCGTTGATATCAACGGGAGAACAGTCACTTATAAAATGTATGCCAATTATCATGAACTGTTAGACAAGAATGTTTTTGAGATAAAAAGCCAAGGAATTCGTTTATATGTTCACTTTGATGAAAAAATAAAACCAGATGGTTATTCGATAAACATTACCACAGAAAATAAAATAATCATTAAAGTCGCCAATAACCGCGGGATTCGTTATGCTTTTAAAATGCTCAATGACCTTGTGAAAAAAACAAAACAAGGTTTTACGCTTCCAATTATCTTAATTGAAGATGAACCTTCTTTTTCGGTTAGAGGGATTGTGGAAGGATATTATGGGGAACCATGGACTTTAGATGAACATCTTGATATGGCTGATTTTATGGATCAATATCGGTTGAATGCGTTTATGTACGCTCCCAAAACAGATCCATATCATCGCGATAAATGGTTTGAATTATATCCGGATGATCTTTTTTCCACGCTTTGTTCAGTGAAAGACAAATTAGAGAGTAAGGATATTGATTTCTATTATTGCATTTCACCAGGCCATGCCAAGAAACCTGAAGACGGATTTAAATATGTCGGTGATGAAGATTTCGAAAGACTGTTTAATAAATTAAGACAAGTTATCGACATTGGCGTCAATCACTTCGGTTTGTTCTTAGATGATATTGATTATCAACTGAGCGGAGAAAACCAACGAATTTTTAAACGGCCGGGAATTGCTCATGCCCATATTTGCAATAAAGTATATGATTTCTTAAAGGAAAACGTCCTTGACCCAACTCTGGTTATGTGTCCAACCGAATATCATCAAATTGGTCAGACCGAATACCGCCATGATTTAAAAGAATATTTAGATGATGAAATTGTAGTGTTTTGGACAGGAGATCGGGTTTGTGCTGAAGCAATTACAGAAAATGAGGCTAAAGAAACATTAGAAGCCTATGAAAAACCTATTTTTATTTGGGACAATTTTCCTGTTAGTGATTTTACATATGGAGTTAGAGAGTTTATTGCTCCGATTAAGAATCGATCCGCTAACTTAGGAGCCTATGCCGAAGGGTTCTTTATTAATCCAAGCCTTCATTATCATATTTCAAAAATGGGGATGATTACGATGGCTCATTATGCTTGGAATACTTCCCACTATGATCCGGAAAAATCTTTTGAAATAGCGCTTAATAGTGTAAGTCGAGAATTTGCAAATTTAGGTCAAGCTTATTTTAATTATAATTATCCAAATGTTCTCTCCCATGGAAACCTAGAAATGGAAAAACAAATGGTTGAAAACCATGATTATCCCGCCATTATAAATTATATGCAAGATATGTCTAAGAGTGCAAAAGCTTTATTGACCCTTAAAGAACCTATAATTGATGAATTGAAACCATGGTTACAAAGAGCTGTGGAAGAAGAAATAATGGTGAAAAAAATAATAGAAGGAAAAATTGTTAAACAAGAGTTGTTGGCCTTTTTTGAAAACATCAAGTTTTCAGGCGGAAAAATCCTTGATTATTTAATCGCTGATTTAAAACTATTTAGTGATGAAGAATATAGCACGCTCATTGCCAAAAGAAGAGGTGGAGAATGGTACCGCGTTTTTGAATATAAACGTTGGTCCAACCATTAAGGAAGCCTTATGATGATGGAAAAAATAAAAAATCAGTTAATTGTTTCTTGTCAAGCTAAAGATAATGAACCATTAAAAGATCCAATGATTATGGCAAAGATGGCAGCATCGGCACTACTTGGGGGAGCAAAAGGCATTAGGGCAGCGGGCGTTGAAGATATTAAAGCCATTAAAGCATTTAACGATACGCTTGTTATCGGTTTAATAAAACGAAATTACCCTGATTCTGAAGTTTACATTACACCAACCAAAGTTGAAGTTTTAAAGTTGGTTGAAAGTGGTTGTGAAATAATTGCTCTCGATGGAACAAATCGTCACCGCCCCAATCAAGAAACTTTGGTAAGTTTAATCGTATTAATCCATGCCAACAATCGTTTAGCCATGGCAGATATTTCAACATTTGAAGAAGCTTTAATGGCGCAACAAGCAGGTGCTGATTGTATTTCCACAACTTTATCGGGATACACAAGTTATTCAAAGCAACAAGCGGGGCCTGATTTAAAATTACTTAGTAAATGTGTTGCAAAATTACAAATACCCGTGATTGCGGAAGGACGGATTCGTAACCCTCAAGATTTGAAACGCGTTTTAAAGAAAAAACCTTTTGCAGTTGTCATCGGAACAGCGATTACGAGACCTTCAGAAATCACCAAAACATTTGTGGAGTGCTTCAAATGAACCGAAAAACTATTGTAGATTCAACCCATGATATATTGGCTTTTTGGAATCGTGAATTTGCGAACAACTATCCTATTTCCGAACGCTTATTTAAAGAAAAGATTCTTAATTCAAAGGAAGTTGCTTTGGACGGATCGTATTCACTATATGACCAGGAAGAGTATATTGGCAGCGTTATTCTAAAATTTAACCAAATTAATGATAAAAAGCTTCAAGATAATGCTTATATTTCCTTTTTATTTGTGAATCCCAAATTTCGTAACCGCGGGTATGGTTCCCTTTTTATCAGTGATGTAATTCGTATTTGTATTGAAAATGAAAAATCAATGCTATACGTCGGCGGAGACAATGATTGTTTATTTTCGGGTGTTTTTTTAGATAACAATGATTTCGTTCATCAATTTTTTAAGGACCATCGGTTTAACATTGCTTATAAAAATTATAACTTAATATGTAAAACCTCACCCCAAGTACCAAATGATGAATATGAATATTCCACTTTAAAAACAGAAGAAGAACGAAACGAATTATTAAAACAAGTTCGCAAATTGTTTCCATCGCGTTGGCATTATGATATTCAGAATTGTGAGCCGCAAGCGTTCTTCGTTGCGAAAGAAAACAAGGTAATTGTCGGGTTCGTTCGGTTAAACACTCCGCTTTTTTCACAAATTGCCAATAGTGTTAATACTTACCCTTTGTACAAAATGCTGGGAGGGATTGGACCGGTAGCCATTTTTCCCGAGAAAAAAGGCTCGGAACTAGCCAACAACATCGTAAAACAAGCCGTAAAACATTTGTTTGATTTGGGTTGTTCAGAGGTAATAGTTGACTGGACAAACTTTATTGATTTCTTCAAGCAATCAGGATTTTCCAATGTATCTAACTCCTATGTTCTTTACGAGATGCGCATTCGTGAAAAAATAAAAGGACCAAAAACGCATATCTATCAAGTTATCGAAAATGATTTGCGGCATGAAATCCTTGAAGGAAAATATAAACACGGGGACATTATTCCAAGTGAGGTGGAATTAGCGGCCACGTATAAAGTGACGAGAATGACTGTTCGTCAAGCCATTAGTAATTTGCTAATTGACGGCTTTCTTTATCGACATAAAGGCCGCGGGACTTTTGTAACTTACAACAAGCGGAACATTGATTTTGAGGATAAACCTTTCTTTTCTTTCACAAATGATAAAAATAATAACGGGGAATTAAGAACGACGGTTTTACTCTTTGAAATTAGAGCCGCTGATGAATTATTAGCCTTACGTTTACAACTAAAATTAGGGGATCCTCTCTATTATGTGGAAAGACTGACTGCCCTAGAAAATAAGCCGTTGCTATTTGAAAGACTTTATCTTCCTGCTAATATGTATAATAATTTAAGCGTTGAAGTCTTTCAAAAATCATTTTATGAATATGCAAAAAACGAATTGCATTGGAATTTACTTTCCTACAATATCCATATTGAGGCCAGAGGATTAAGTGGTCGAGCTGCGGAAGTGTTGCAATTATCAACGGGAGATCCAACTCTTTATTGCAGCAGTGTGACTCATTTAGCGAATGGACGCGCCATTCTTTATTCTCGAACTTTCTTCAATGCCGAACAAGTAAACTTTTCTCATCAATTTTCTTGTTAACTAGTGCCATTAAATGGCACTTTTTCAATTTGTATATACAAGTTATTTTTTAAATGGTATAATTAAAAAAAGGAAGAGAAATATGAGGAAAATTTTTATGGCTTTTTTGTTAGCAACGCTTTTATCCGGGGTTAGTATTAATGCCGAAACCACTGCCATTGTTGATGATTTTTTAAACGGGAAGGATGTGGTCCGCTATGAAAACTATTTGGTTTATTATAGTTTCAATTCGACTTTAAAATCACCTGCAAACCAATGGGGATATGAAATTGCGGTTAGCAGTAATCACTTTGTGATTGATTGTGACACAAACGCAACCATGGAAACAGGAGGATATATCATATCCGGGCATGGGACGAAAAAAACGACGTTGCAAAATGTCAAAGTTGGTGATCAAGTTAGTATCAATTGGGAAACTAAACAAATCGTGATTACGCGCGATAGTTTGAAAAGCCCGCAATTTTTAGCTCATCGTTTTAAAACAACCTCGGAAAACTATTACAATCAAGCAATCGAGGGCGGATATGACTTTAACAGAACGCTTGTTGAACATATGCTTAATTTAAATGATAATGATTTACTGCAGATTGATGCCATCGTTGAAAAAGAAAGTCCCACAAGCAATGAAATTGATTTGGTTAAGATACTGGCTGATGGCATTGATGCTAGGATGCTATCCATCAAGTTTTTAACTTCTTTCTCTTCAACTACGGAAATTAGAGCTTTATGGCATCGACCCAATGCGGCAGGCATTAAAGAGAACAACTTAGAAAATTTAAAGGCGTTTGTGCAAGAAGTAAAGGACCTTGGGTTTAATACCATTTTTGTGGAGACGCTTTGGAATGGATATGTCAGTTATCGGTCGGATATCATTGCTACGCATCCGCAAGTTGCTAATTTTACCTATGGTGAAGAATATAAAAACGATTATATTGCGGCTTTAATTGGTGAAAGTCAAAAATTAGGCATTGATGTTCATGCTTGGTGCCACACCTTTAATGCGGGGAATGCAACCTACAAAGCCACTTCCATTAAAGATGAATGGTTATTGGAAGATTATCAAGGACTTACTTTACATCCAAATAGTTATGGAGGCAGTTATTATTTAGATCCATCTAATCCGGAGGTACTGACTTACTTGACAAGCGTTTTTTCGGAAATGGTTGAAAAATACGATTTTGCGGGAATTCAATTAGATTACATACGTTATTATGATAATAATTATTTACAAACGCCGATTCGTGATAGTGGTTACGGATTACTCCCGGAAACACAATTTAAAACAGAATATTCATTAACCGGTGATGTTCGAACCCTCATTAAACAAAACACCTATTTGGAATTATGGAATGAATGGCGCCAAAACAATGTAACCAATGCTGTTCGAACTTTTTCTTCGGCTTTAAGAAGGCTTAATCCGCAGATCATCATATCCGCGGATGTTGTTTCGAGTATCAATTATGCGAAAAGTACATATATGCAAGACTGGAAAACATGGGTTGAAAAAGGATACATTGATTTATTATGCCCAATGATTTATACCGGAAGTGCCGAAACTATTGAAAAAGACTCGTTAGCGATAATGAATCAAATAAAAAACCTTTCGTTTTTAGCTTCAGGGATTGCTCCAATTTATTATGGGCATTCGTTAGAAATCAATCATGATGAATTCGTCGCAACAAAAAGCGGCGATGGTTTAGCCTTTTTTGCAAGCCAAAACATCGTTGGATTAAGTGATGTTACTCAATCAATTAAAACAGGGGTTTTTAGAAACACGGCAGTATCTCCGCTTCGAGAAACCAAATTGGTTATCACAGAAGCTTTGTTGAACTTGAAAAGCTATGTTGAAAAGGCGATGGCGAATGAACCGCAACAATTAATGTTTTTAAACCATGTCGAAGAAATGATGACAATGAAGTGTGATAACCCGGCTGATTATCAAGCCCTTATGGAAAAAATGATTTTTGTAAGAACGATAACTCCGTACATCTCTTCTTCTTCAATGCGAGAAATATTCTCACAAGAATTAACTCAATTAATTCATATTCTTGATGTGAAAATAAGTCGAGAAATGATTGCTTATGGTTTTTATAACCCTGATGATGAAGAAAGGCCCAATCCGGATCAATTTGATTACCCAATCGATAATCCAGAACCCGAACCTGAACCGAAACCCGAGCCGGAACCAGAACCGGAACCCGAGCCTGAACCAGAGCCGGATGAAGAAAAAGGTTGTTTTAAAGTGTTTTCGTTTCCTTCTGTTTTGCTTCTTGGATTAATTTTTATCTTTATTCGAAAAAAAGAAAGAGGTTATTAATGAGCTTAACAATAAAAGTAATACCGACTTTAGACAGTCAATATGTCGATAGTCGCAAGTTTCAAAACGCCAAAATTTATTATGGAAGTATCGACAATGAAATAAAAGCTCCCATTTCACCAAAGTGTTTTTTAGGAGCTTGGTACCGAAAAGTTTTTTCATCCTTTGACTATTGGCTTGGAATAGAAGGAGTTATAAAACTGGGAGAATTTATTCCTGACAAAGCCCGTTTTAATCTTGATGGAAAAGGCCGATTTATGGATAATCCTTCAATATATATGGGTGGAAAGAGCCAAAAAGAAAGCGATGCTGGCCTAAACTTAAATCTTTCTTATCTTTCGTTTGATACCAAAGATGATTTGCAATTATCTTCGCCTAAAGTGGCTTACCGTCCTTTTTGGCGTTACATTTACAATATGGCAACGGATGAAAGCGGAAATGTGGATCGTCATGAAGTTAATTCATGGAACGTTCATAATCCCCGTCATTTGGGAAATTATTATTTTCCGGGTGATGTAATTAAAATGAGCGTATTTAGTCCGTTGAGGGACTATTTACAATTGCGAATTGATGTCATCGAACCGACCAACAATCCTAAATATGTGAAAATACGCAATAATTACAATTTGGAAAACAATTTACCAACATCATTTTTAAGTCCGCTGTTCTTTTCCAAAGGACATGGTTACGAAAAAGCAGAATTTAAAAGAGTGAACTCCATTGACCAATATGGCAACGAAGGATTTGTTGCCCAAAATACTAATGCTGAAGTTACGGAGGCTCTGTGGCAAGAAGTGTATTTATATCGGGAGATTAATGGGGAGATTTGTAAAATACCTTTTTTACAAAATCGCCAAACATCCATGATTTGTCCAAATACAGATGCGATAACCGTAAGGAATCATCCTTTTGACCCAACTGGGGAAACCATACAAATTCATCCCGGGAAAATTAATCTTTAGGAGAAAAGGCATGAAAAAAATTTTATATATTCCACTTGATGAACGCCCTTGTAATTATGATTTTCCGAAAAGTATTTTTACAAGTTCCTCATACTCCGTCATTGTTCCACCCATTAGTATCATGGGTGATAAAAAAAATCCGGCTGACCATGAAGCTTTAGAAACCTTTTTACTTGAAGAATCAAAGGAAGCGGATGGTTTAGTTATTTCTCTTGACACATTAATTTATGGTGGAATTGTGCCTTCGAGGCTCCATTATTTGGAAGCCTCTGTTTTGAAAGAAAGGTTATTGTTTTTAAAGAAAATCAAGCTAATTCACCCCCATTTACCCGTTTTTGCTTTTCAACTTATTATGCGTTGTCCTCAAAACAATTCGAGCGATGAAGAACCGGAATACTATAAACATGCAGGTCGGAATATTTATCTGCAAGGTTATTTTCAAAACAAACAACAACTTGGCCTTCTCAGCGTTGATGAAGAAAAAATTTGGAAGACCATCACCATTGAGGATGCTTATTTAAATGATTTTCTAAGTCGAAGAGCTTTGAATAAGCAAATTAACATTTTTGCGCTTGATTTGTTAGAACAAGGGACAATTGATTTTTTGGTTGTTCCTCAAGATGATGCCAGTGAATTTGGTTACACGGCAATGGATCAAGTTGATATTAGATCGGTAATTCGCCAAAAGCAACTAATGCTTAAAGCTTATATGTATCCTGGGGCCGATGAAGTTGGATGTATTTTAATGAGTCGGATGATTAACCATTTAGAAAATAAAAAGCCGGCCGTGTTTGTGAAATACCCATCCCCGACCACCCCGATGGTAATTCCTTGTTTAGAAGATCGCTATGTCGATGTAACCATCAAATACCATATTGCTTGTGCCGGAGGAATTACGGTTCCTTCGCTGAGTGATGCCGATATTGTTTTGCTTCCCTTTTTAGGGGCAACCAAAATGATACCACACCCGAATAATGAAGCCAGTTTAGATGTTGATGTTATGTGCAATTTTGTGGAAATGATGGAGTTTGCGGAATATGCCATTAAAAAAGGCTATCCGGTTGCTATTGCTGATTTAGTTTATTTAAATGGTGGTTCTTTAGATATCTTAAATTTTCTTGAAAGCAAAGGATTAACCATGAGGGTTGCCGCTTATGCGGGATGGAATACCTCAAGTAATGCTTTAGGAACAGCCATTGCTCAAGCTATGCAGTTTTGGCATCAAGGATCTACCAAACTTCACCAAACATTTCTCATCAAGAGGTATGTCGAAGACGTGGGGTATTGTGGAGTAGTGCGAGAGAATGTTACCAAACAACTGGCAAAATATGGTATGGATTACTTTAATGTGAAAGAAAAAAGCGGGCTTGCCGCCGATCTTGTCAAACAAGAACTAAACTTGTTCATTGAAGAATATCTTCCAAGCATTTCTAACCGATTCGCTTTGGAGGATGTTAATCTGCCATGGCGTCGAATGTTTGAAGTTGATTTCCAAGTCGTTCTAAAGGATTAACATGAAAAAGTTAACGTTTATTCTTTGCTTTATTTTTGTTGTTTTGTTCTTTGTTTTTTTTAGAGTTAACACTTTTGCTCACTCGATGAGTGTTGAGAAAAATGACACGATTAAAAGTGGGACAGTTATACCAGGAATAACTTACGAAAGCTTTTCGGGAATGACAATAAATGATGCCCAAACCACCAGCAATCAAAGAATTAGTTGGGTGAAAAAATCCGCAAGTGCTCATGCGAAAATAGTTTCCTGGAGTAAACTAAAAGAAAACGGCATTGAAGGCGCGAACCTATTAAATCTGGCAAGTGATTTTGAGAGTAAAAATCCAGGATGGCGAGTGCTTGCCGGAATTAATGGGGACTATTACGACCCGACGACTAAAACGCCCGTGAATGCCCTTGTACAACAAGGTGATGTTGTAAAAGGAACAAACTTTACATTATCGAGATATTTTTCAATTGGCTTTAACGATGATAGCACTGGCTATGTAACATCGAAAACCAATGTTTTAGAAACAAAGTACGCTTTAACGATTTATGATGAATCAAGGACTCGGGTTATTCTGGAAGTGGAACTTCAAGGATTAAACACGTATCCTAACAGCAAACAGACAAGTGTTTATTATAATAGTCAATATCCTTATCAAATTCCTAATGCCCGTTATTTTCGTGTAAATGATTTAGATTATGCCATCAATTACGGGTCTTATTTATTTAAAGGAAAAGTCAATGAAGAAGTAAATAATACCGAAACCCATTTAGGACAATTAGTGATCGCATCTTTAGATGAACGTGTTCAATATTTACTTGAAAAAAATCCATATATCCGGGTTCAAAAGCATTTAAAAGATGTCAATAACGGTTATGACAATATTATTGGAGTCGGAAGTCAACCTCTAAAAGATGGGACAATCTTAGAATTTTCCGAAATAAATGACCAAAATCTTGATTTCGCAAAACTTCGTGCACCGCGTTCTTCAATTGGCTTTACCCATGACGGCAGTTTTGTGATGGCTACCATGGATGGAAGGCAGTCGTTAATGGCCGGAGTTGACTTACGAGAAGAAGCCATGGTTATGGCATCTTTGGGGTGCCATCAAGCCTTTAATTTAGATGGTGGGGGATCAACCCAGTTAATTGTTCGAGAAAATGATCAATTGGTGATGTTAAACTCGCCTTCCGAAATCTATCGGAATAATGCCAATGGGGTTTTAATAGTGGAACCCGATGTTGATATTGAGGTTGACATTTCCCATTTATCTTTTTCATCGCTTGACTTACAATACTCTTTGGTGCCGCAAACCGGGGTGAATATTATAAGCCATTCTTTATATGCTAATAATGTTCCGATAACAACGAGCCCAGAAACGATTACCATTGATTCTTTAATTTATTCGGGAATTAATTATTTGTCTTTGGTTGTGAAATACGAAAAACAAGGATTTATTTATGAACGATGTTTGTGGGTTGAACGAATAAATCTTGCTAATTATGGACTTGTTGAACCTATTGTTAAGGAAAAGCCCCATGATTTTACGGTTGTATTTGAAAAAGATGAAACTATCAAGGGCTTTACCGCGGTTATTAATTTTGATGATCCCGATAACACAATCACAAAACTTTATTTAGCATATGAAGGTAATGAAGAAATCGCCTTAAAAAGAATCAACGGGTATGAAGTCGATTTTTATAATGTTGAAAATAATTCATCTTTTTCTTTTTCGATTATTTATTATTATCGAATTAACACGATAAATGCGGTATCGGAAACTTATGAAACTTTGTTTCCTTATGTTTATCAAGCGGAAACAGAGCCCGAGCCTGAACCTGAACCTGAACCAAAACCAGAACCGGAAACTAAAGGTTGTTTATCTTGGGAAACACTATTACCTATTTCGCTTTTGATGTTAGGTTTTGGATGGTTTAAGAGGAGGAAACATGAATAGAATCATTTATGTTCCCCTTGATGAACGTCCCTGTAATTATCGATTTCCTTTTCAAATATTTAATCAAAAAAACACGGAAATAATTACTTGTCCAGAACATTTGATGGGTTATAAAAAGCGACCGGCCCAAATCAACCAACTTAATGAATGGTTAATGATCAATACTAAGCATGCTTATGGTTTGGTTGTTGCCCTAGATACACTTATTTATGGAGGAATTGTACCCTCACGACTCCATAATTTGCCTTTAGATGTGTTAATAAGTCGATTAACTATTTTAAGAAGTTTGAAAAAACAAAATCCTAATTTGATTATATATGGATTTTCCTTAATTATGCGATGCCCCGAGTATAATTCTGCCGATGAAGAACCGGAATACTTTCAAAACCACGGAAAAAACATTCACCTTTTGGGTTATTTGTCCCACATGAAAGAATTAAACATTCTTAGTAAATCCGATCAAGAAAAACTTGATAATATCCAAATCCCCAAGGAATACATCGATGATTTTTCACATCGTCGTTATGTTAACCAACAAATTAATATCGCTGCATTAGAGCTTGTGAAAGAAGAAATCATTACCTTTTTCACAATTCCTCAAGATGATTCTTCAAAGTATGGTTGGACGGCCAAAGATCAAATCAAGATTAGAGAGGTTATAAAAAAACATAAACTGTTTAAGAAAGTTTTTATGTATCCTGGTGCGGATGAAGCTGGTTGTGTTTTACTCAGTCGAATGGTTTGTCTTAACAATCATCTTCAACCGAAAGTATATATTAAATACCCCGGTCCCACTTGTTCGAAAATAATCCCCTCCATCGAAGATCGCTATTTGGATACGATGGTAAAATACCACATTATTGCTTGTGGCGGGATAGTAGTTGATGCTTTAAAGGAATGTGATGCGGTTTTATTGATCAATGCTCCTGCAGATTACATGCGCTCCTCATTTAATAAAGAAGAACCCGGCCGGGGACTGGAAGTTCAGAGAAACCTTGTTGAAGCCATCGAGTTTATTGAATACGTGGGCCAAAAACAAAAAGCCATTATTATTGGCGATATTACTTATGGAAATGGCAGTGATTTAGAAATTTATCATTATTTATCTTTAAAGAAAATGCTTTTTAAACTGGCGGGTTTTGGAGGATGGAACACAGCTTCCAACAGTATCGGGCAAGCCATCGCCATGGGTTTTTCGTGCTTGCTAAACGGGTTTACCAAACAACATTTAGCTTTTTTAATCAGCCGCTATGTTGAAGATATCGGTTATTGTGGTTATGTTCGTCAAACAATTATGAAGGACTTTTTGCCTAGACATCCTCAGTTAAACTATTTCGATGTAAAAAGCAAAGCCGGAATCGTCGCAACAGAAGTTAAGGATCAATTAAAGTTGTTTGTACAAACCAAAATGCCTGATTTATGGCCCCACATTATTATTAAGAAAGTTGAATTACCTTGGAAACGCATGTACGAAATCGATTTAGAGGTTGAATATCGACCCTAATTATATCCTTGTGAAAACCTTTTCAATCTTTTCTTGACTAGACAAGTAAAGGAATGTATAATAAAGTTATCATTAGATAAAGGAGGAAACTAATGTCAAACATTAAAAAATTTCTATTTTTCCTAAGTTTAATCATTGTGGTGTTTTCGCTCACAGCTTGTAAACCCAAGGATACGGAAAAACCAAGCTTAGTGATTCCATCGCCAACGATTACTCATGTTGTTAATGAAGATGTTGACTTGCTAGAAGATATCACAGCAACAGATAATGTATCAGTTGCAGCCGATATTACGATTGAAATATCTGATTTAGGCGGATATGACAAAACAAAAGTCGGCAATTATACCGTTACGATTAAAGCGACGGATAAAGCAGGCAACTTCATTACGCGAACGATTACTGTTAATGTAACCGAAGCGCCAATTTTGGATACTGTTGCTCCAACGTTAACAATAGGCAAACCAAGCATCACCCATGAGGTCAATGCCACTGTCAATCTATTAGCCGATGTTACGGCAACAGACAATATTGATGCTGCCAACGACATTACCATTAGCATTTCTAATTATAATGGCTATGACAAGAGCGTTGCAGGAACTTATGTCATCACGGTAAAAGCGACGGACAAGAGTAACAACTTCTCGACCGCGACGATTACCGTAATTGTGAAAGATGATGTTTTGCCACCGATGGTGACAGGAGCAGTAACAACCATTACGCAACTAGCTGGCGAAACGGTTGACCTGACAAAAGGTTTAACCGGTGTTGACAATAAAGATGGCGTTAATGTTATTTTTACAGTCACCAATCTTAAAGATTATAACAAAGATGTTCCCGGAACATACACCGTCGAAATCACCGCGTCCGACTCATCCGACAACCATGGCGTTCCTTTTAACCGCACAGTTGTTGTGGAAGAGGGGTATGCTCGTGCCGAAATGACTTCATTTGCTGGTGATACAATTCGTTACCAAGCTCTTTATAACCCACAAATCATGAATAGTAATACGGCAACCGGTTATAACTCGGCTTATGATGGTCATTATGTTAATGTTCTTTCTAAAGAATACTTGGAATGGATCATTGAATACGCCCCTGAGCGTTTAGGAGCCGGTGTCGGTTGGAGCGTTATTGCTGTGACTGATTCTACGGATAAAATTGTTTATGTTCGCCATTGGAATAGTGGTGAAGCTTACCACGATGCTCAAGGAAATTTAGTTTCGGCAAAATCAGTTAACTGGTCAACGGGAACTATTCGCACATGGACGGAAGAAGTCGGTGGCCAAACCGTCGGCATGTCTAATGCGAAATACAGTTCAGCCGAAATGGGCATGATGATGGCCAATATTAATGAATGGGTTCCTGAAGGCGGACATGTTTTCATCTTCCTTAACTGGACAACGATTGGTGAAGATGAATCAGGCAATTTAATCAGCATCGCTAACTCAGCAACCATGCCTCGTTCAATGGGTGCTAATTACATTATGTCAAGTGATGAAAATGGCGATGATGTCATGGATTATGCCATTGGAAGAACTTTAAAAATTCTTGATAAACAATTGACCGATAATACTATTCGTCAAAGTTTTGATCCCGCTAATCCTTTCCCAATTATTTCGATTCCTAGTGTTCGTTATGTCACATCAACCGGAATTTGGAAGAACCGTTATACAGAAACAGTTTATTTGGATGAATTCAATCAAACAAATCCATACAACCCTTTAAATGGCGTTTTTGCAAATGACGGAAAAGGAACCGACATTACTTCTTCAATTACATATAAAATCTTCCGTTATCAAACAACGGAACAAGCTTATGGATTATTGACTTCGCTCGCGATCGATGACCCACGTTGGGCGTATTATGTCGATGCTGCGGAATTATGGAAGAAGGAAGAAAATGAAGTAACCCTTGAACAAGTGATGGTTGATGCCAATAATGATTATCATTTTGTCGTTCAATACCAAGTTACCGCTAATGGCCATACCGATACCGCTTATAAACTTATTCAAATAAAAGCGCAAGTTCCAGACTATATTGATTTATATGGAGCAACGGACTCGGTTTTCTCAGAAGCCATGGGACTTCAACAACGTTTGGATATGAATCCAAATCTTGAAAACTTTGGTTCGATGACAACCACCGAAAAAGGGATTATTTATACCGCTTCGGCTTTCAAAGCATTAACTGTTTTCCCAGCCTTGGAAAAAGGCGTTGTTGTCGTCGTTGATCCGTTCTATCGCATTCAATTGATAAGAATCGTAAATGGAATAGCTTTTGAATTGGATGGAACAGGGACAGCCAAAACAACGGATTTAACTTGGATTTCAAGTCAAATGTTAGCCGGGTTAGATACGTTAGTTCCTGCCGGTGGATATGTCATGATTTATCCGGAAGGACTTAATGGCGCTGTTCTCACAAAAGCTTTAAAAGCTTATTATGATTATGGTTATCAATCAGGAGTTTTAACAGAAGCTTTGCCTACTAATGGAAAAGTTTCGGTTGAAATGATTATCAAAGAAGTCAAAGAAGTATCGACGTTCATCGTTAATGATGTGGCTCCACAGATTAACATTAACAATGCTTTAACAAACATCTTTGCTGTGGAAAACAATAAAGCATCATTAGTGTTCTCTTCTGCAGGTGGTGGAGCGGGTTTCCGTTTGGATACCGGCAAAGCATACTACTATACGAAAGCAGACTATGCTGTTTTATCACAACACACTGATGTTGTTTCTTCGTTCACAACTTTAAGTCCTAACAAAGGTGTGCCTTGGTTCCGTGACGGTGTCATTATCGTAGTTGATGCGAGTGGAAAATTTGTTCAAGCTCGCGTAATGACCACATCCGCTGCCGCTGAAATCCATGTTGACGGAACGGTTGTTTACGGAAATGCTGCGGTTGTAGCTTTAAGTGAAACGGCCAAAGCGGCTGCTGGTCAAGCTAACCTGACATGGGATTTAGTGCTTCCAAATGCCGCTAACACGGTTGCCCATGGACCGCTTGCGGATATTCAATCGGTTATTCCTGAAGGTGGAGCATTCTATATTCTTCCGGGTACCGCCAATACGGCCGTTCGAAATTATGCCATTCAATTAGTTTGGAACAATGCCTACCCTGGAAGTGGAATCATTGTTGATGGCACCTTAGCTGAACAACCGGCCGGCAATCCAAGCCCAGCGACCAATGGTTTTGATTTCACAAACTATACCGCTGCTTACTTTGCAGGATTAACCTTTAAAGTTCAATTTGTTTCGACAGTTACGGCAAAACCAGCTAAAATTGCTCGTCCGGTTGCAACGATTACCGATAACATTTTAGCTTGGGAGCAAGCAACAAATGCCGGAAGTTATGATGTTTATGTTGATGGCGTTTTGAAAGCCGCCAATGTCGGCACATTAGTAACGGATACAACAACTTATAATTATGATTTACGTTTATTAAAATTAGATGATCAAGTACATACCATTCAAGTTCGTGCGATTACCGCAAACGTCCAAACGGCTGCCACTTCGGTTTTATCGGATCCCGTCAGCGTTCAATTCATTGCGCTTACCACTCCGGAAAACTTAGTGGTTAACGATACCGTTCTTTCTTGGGGCGTTGTTGATAAAGCCGCAACTTATGAAATTTGGGTCAATGATGTTTTAGTCGGCACATCGGAAACCAATAGTTTTGACTTAAAAGACTTCTTTGGTTCTTCAACAAAAGATGTTCAAGTAAAAGCTTTACCGGGTGATGCTGATAAAATGTATGTGGCTTCGCCATTAACCGAAAAATTCCCATTTGGTGAACCAACGACGACTTATTTAACATTAACGCTTGAAACGCAACATGTCACACACACGACGGTTGATGAATGGATGATTAAGCGTAATGTTACCGTTCCTAATGGTGGTTTCTCGGGTTCAAATGAAATCTTCTTAATTGAAGACGCTTTTGCTTTCACAAGCTATGCGACCCCAACCGGAGTAATCACTGCCAACGGGACCTTCTTATTGTTCGGTGCGGACGGTAAATTAAAAGCGGTTCGGACCATTATCAATAATCATCAATGGTTAGCAACCAACGATCCGCAAGTCAACAACGGTTGGACGACTTTAACCGGAGTAACCGCGGGGCAAGTAAAAGTTCAAGAAGTTACCCCGTTATTAGCTGAAGGCGACTTTATCCTTGTCACCACTGCGGGAACAAGCAAGCAAGAAGGAGCAACCTTAAATGCTCGTGATTTCTTAGCTTATCACTTTATGGGTTCTTGGGATACAACCATTGCCAGCGGTGAAATTTGGCGTAAGACGATTGATCAATTCATTAATCCATCAACAGTTACTTATAAATTATCGACTTACCCGGTTACTTATTACCTAAGTTTAGCTTTGGAAAGTCAACATATTACTTACACGACGGTTGATGAATGGATGATTAAGCGTAATGTTACCGTTCCTAATGGTGGTTTCTCTGGTTCAAATGAAATCTTCTTAATTGAAGACGCTTTTGCTTTCACAAGCTATGCGACCCCAACCGGAGTAATCACTGCCAACGGGACCTTCTTATTGTTCGGTTCGGACGGTAAATTAAAAGCGGTTCGGACCATTATCAATAATCATCAATGGTTAGCAACCAACGATCCGCAAGTCAACAACGGTTGGACGACTTTAACCGGAGTAACCGCGGGGCAAGTAAAAGTTCAAGAAGTTACCCCGTTATTAGCTGAAGGCGACTTTATCCTTGTCACCACTGCGGGAACAAGCAAGCAAGAAGGAGCAACCTTAAATGCTCGTGATTTCTTAGCTTATCACTTTATGGGTTCTTGGGATACGACCATTGCCAGCGGTGAAATTTGGCGTAAGACGATTGATCAATTCATTAATCCATCAACAGTTACTTATGCTGTTGTCGGACGTCCGTATGTTAACAAACTGGCTTTAACTTTAGAGAGTCAACAAATAACTTATACGACGGTTGATGAATGGATGATTAAACGTAATGTTGTGGTAGCCGATGGCGGCTTTGCCGGATCAACCAGTATTTTCTTCATCGAAGATGCTTTTGCTTTCACAACCTTTGCAACGCAAACAGCCTTTGTCACGGTTAACGGGACTTTACTATTATTTGGAGCGGATAACAAACTTAAAGCAATCCGAACCATTATCAATAATCATCAATGGTTAGCAACCAACGATCCGCAAGTCAACAACGGTTGGACGACTTTAACGGGAATAACTTCCGGTCAAGTAAAAGTTCAAGAAATAACCCCGTTATTAGCAGAAGGCGATTACATTATTCTTTCGAATAATGTTACTACCAAACAAGCCGGTGCTACTTTAAATCCAAGAGATTTCTTAGCTTACCACTTTATGGGTTCTTGGGATACAACCATTGCCAGCGGTGAAATTTGGCGTAAGACGATTGATCAATTCATTAATCCATCAACAGTTGCTTTTGCCATTAAGAAAGTCGTTGTTACTTTCTAAGATGTTCAATGATTAAGTGAATAAGTCGAGGAGCAATCCTCGACTTATCGTTAATCACGGAGGAAGAGATGAAATTTGAAAAATTATTTAATAGCAAATTTTATATGTTTTTTGAATGGATATATCGACTAATCCTAGTTAACTTATTATTTATCCTATGCTCTTTGCTTGGCTTAGTCATCTTTTCGATAATTCCCGCTTTCATTGCGATGACAACCATAATCAAATCATATTCTTCCGACACCAATTTTCCGATTGTGAAAACATTTTGGCGCATCTTTATAAAACACTTTAAACAAAATCTTAATTTATCGTTGGTTTTTCTATTCTTGTTTTTGATATTTATTTTCAACACCTATTTTTTCTTCCTCGGTTGGCAAGAATATCAAGCCTTAATCAATGAGATAATCTTTAATTTCACTCTTGTTTTAGATGGAGTAATGATTGTAGCATTTATTAATGCCATTTTTGTGAGAGTTTATTTTCCTAACTTAAATACCAAGAAAACCATTAAATATGCCTTTGTTTTATTGAGAGCGCTACCCTTACCATTTGTTTTTATTTTCTTATTATTAATAATCGAATCAATTATCATTTATTATTTTCCCTACTATTTAATTATTTTAGGTTTTTCTTTATTGATGCTCATTATCAATACATTGATTAAAACGAAATATCAAAAATTGGTTGCTGAAGGAGTAGTTTCTCTTCAAGCCCAAGATTATGTTTAGAGAACAAGGAGGTGGACTTATGAAGAAAAAAATAGTCATCTTAATGCTTATTTTCTTAATAGCATTTTGTGGATACTTGATTATCGATGCTTTACCAGTCGAAGCAAGTGAACCTCGCCCCTATCCTGGTTCGATTTATGAACAGGTTTTGCTTGAAAGCACTTCCTATGAAGAATATCTGAAGGATCTTTCGACCAACCAATCCGGAGCTTTCTTTTCCGTTAATGCCTCGCAAGGGTATACTTACTCGTTAAATGAAGCCAACGATGTTCCTTATGTGCTAACGATTGATGGGCAAGAGGGTTTATTTATTCCCGAAGTTGGTGATGTTTCCTGGTCATTTAATGTTTTGGAAGCCGGGATTTATACCATCGCTTTAACTTATTATCCAATTGAAGGGCGAAGTTCCGAAATAACAAGGGGTTTAAAAATTAATGGCGATTACCCTTTCTCGGAAGCAACCTCATTTGTTTTGCCAAGAATATGGGAAGACGCCTATGATGTTGCTTCAAAAAGAGAAGACGGGAAGCACGATCAAAAACCGACTCAATTAGAAAAGTTAAAATGGAATGTTTTTCCAATCCGAGATACCGCGGGTTTTTACTATGGTCAGAGTTATCAGTTTGCTTTTGAACAAGGAGTAAACACCGTAACGTTAGTGGGAAATAAAGAACCAATGGTCCTTTCTTCTTTACAATTTAATCCTTATGTTGTGGAAAAAAACTACGAGGAAACTTTAACTTACTACCAAACACAAAATTATCAAGAAATAAATGTCGCTGATTTTCATGATGGTGGTTATATTAAACAACAAGGCGAACATTCATTCGAAAAATCGACGCCTATTTTATCACCTGTTGCCAACTGGAGCAGTTATAAAGTTGATCCATATGTTCAGTTTATGACCAGATATAATACCATTGGGGGCACAACTTGGCGCGTGGCCGGGGATTTTGTCAGTTGGGAAGTGGAAGTTTTCCAATCCGGACTCTATCAATTAAGTTTTAAAGTCTTACAAAACTATCGCCAAGGCATGTATTCAACGAGAATTTTATCCATCAATGGAAAAGTCCCCTTTAGTGAATGCCGAAACATCCAATTTGCGTATGATAGCGATTGGCAAAATGTCACCCTCGGTAATGATGAAGGAGCTTACCTATTTTATTTTGAACAAGGAAAAAACATTATTACTTTAGAAGCAACGATTGGCGTTTATGCCGATATTGTTCGGGTTGCTGAAGAAACCATCACCACTTTAAATTCTTTATATCGTAAAGTAGTCATGATTGCCGGAGCAAATCCAAATGAATATCAAGATTATTTATTAGAAGAACGAATCGATGGCTTATTTACGATGATTGAGTCAAGCGCTGATAACTTACAGCATTGCATTGATCAAATAATCAATATATCCGGTGAAAGAAGTGCCCTAATTTCGAGTTTCGAAAGAACTTTATATCAAATGCGACAATTTGCGAAAAGCGAACGAAACATTCAAATTGGGTTAAAAGAATTGGATGACAACATTGCGGCTTTAGGAACATGGGTTATGACCATTTCCGAACAATCATTGGCTGTTGATTGTTTTTATATTCATGATAATCAAGTTAAATTACCAAAAGCCAAGACCAATTTTTTCCAAAAATTATGGCATGAAATTGTAATGCTGTTTGGAAGCTATGGAGCCAATACTTCACTAGAGAGCAGTGTTGAGACCGATGGGCCAACGATTACAGTATGGATATCTTCTGGCCGGGATCAATCCCAATTATTAAGGCAACTAATTGATGAATCTTTTACATTGCAAAAAAATGTTAATGTTCGATTAAAACTAGTATCACAAACGGCTTTACTTCCTGCCACATTATCGGGAAACGGTCCCGATGTGGCCATTGGTGTTGGTCAAAACATCCCCGTTAATTGGGGAATCAGAAATGCTTTATTAGATTTAACGCAATTTAGCGATTATGAAGAAGTCAAAACGTGGTTTCATCCTAGCGCGCTTACCCCATTTTCATTTCAAAATCGTGCTTACGGTCTTCCGGACACCCAAGATTTTTTAGTTTCGTTTGTCAGAACAGATATTATGAGTGAATTAAATATGGAGGTTCCTGATTCGTGGAATGAAGTAATTGATGCTCTTCCACAACTTCAACGACAATATTTAGATTATTATTTACCAAACTCCAAAGGGGCTTTGAGCTCTTTGCTTTATGCCATGGTTGCTCAAAAAGGTGGGCAATTGTATGATGAAGAAGGAACAAAAACCATGCTGACAGAAACAAATGCTACCGAAGCTTTCATTGACTTCACGACTTTTTTTAGTGATTATGGTTTTGAAATCAGCGCTAATTTTTCTAATCGTTTCCGTAGCGGTGAAATGCCAATTGGGGTTGCCAACTTTTCGTTATATAACACATTATCGGTTTTCGCTCCCGAAATCCGTGGCCATTGGGAATTTAAACCGCTACCCGGTTATGAAATCAATGATGAAGTTAATAACCAAACGACTTCTACCGTTAGTGGAACCGTCATTTTAGGAAGCACCAAAGAGCCAAACGCAAGTTGGGAGTTTTTGAAATGGTGGTTAGGAAAAGAGACTCAATCCGGCTATGCCCGCGGAATGGAAGCTATTCTTGGGGCCGCCGCCCGCTATCCAACTGCCAATTTAGAAGCTTTTGAGCAATTGCCTTGGTCAACAAAAGACTATCAATTATTAACGGCTCAACGAGAAAAAGCTGTTGGTGTTCCGACTTTCCCGGGTGATTACATTGTGGGTCGTTATATAGATAATGCCTTTAGAGCAAGCATTAATAACAACATTAACCCTAGGGATAGTTTGTTTGAATATTGCAAGAAAATCAATATTGAACTGGGAAGAAAACGCCAAGAGTTTGGTTTGAATGGAGAGTAAGAAATGAATAGAACACTTATTTCTCAAGAACAAAAACAATTAGAGCGTAAAAACCGTCGTCAAGAGTTTTGGAAACAGGTCAAAAAGAATCGCGTTTCCTATTTTATGGTTGCTCCGTTTTTAATCATTTTTTTCACATTCACGGTTTTGCCGGTCTTAATGAGTTTCTTTTTAAGTTTTACTTCTTTTGATATGCTTCAAGCACCGAAGTTTATTGGCCTTGATAACTATATTAATTTATTTTTAAATGATGAAGTTTTTTTAATCGCCATAAAAAACACCTTTATTTTAGCGATTATTACGGGACCTGTTTCCTACGTGTTAGCTTTTTTGTTTGCATGGTTAATTAATGAATTGCCAAGAAAAATTCGCTGGTTTATGACGCTGGTTTTTTATGCTCCTTCCATTAGCGGAAGTGCTTATTTGCTTTGGCAATTAATTTTTTCATCCGATATGTATGGGGTCCTCAATGCCTTTTTAATCAATTTAGGGATTATTAATGCTCCCATTTTATGGCTTGAGTCTCCTCAATATGCTTTGCCGATTTTAATCATTGTGCAATTATGGTTAAGTTTGGGAGTTACTTTTCTTGCTTTTATTGCCGGACTTCAAACGGTGGATCGAACTTTATATGAAGCAGCGGCCATCGATGGTTTACGAAATCGTTGGCAAGAATTATGGTTTATTACCCTTCCCCAAATGAAGTCTCAATTAATGTTTGGCGCGGTAATGCAAATAACCAATGCCTTAGGGATTGCTTCGGTTTCCATAAATCTTTTGGGATTTCCGTCCGTTGAATATTCCGGACATACGATTGTAACGCATTTAATGGATTTTGGTTCAACAAACTCAACGCGTTTGGAAATGGGATATGCTTCAGCTATTGCCACCATCCTCTTTTTCATCATGCTTGGTTCAAACCTAATTGTCCAAAAAATCATTAGGAGGGTGGGATCATGAGAAAAAAACCATCCTCAATCGTGATGACGGACCAAGAACGAAGTCAAATAATTCAAGATTTAAAAGTTCAAGAATTAGAATGGTACAAACAAAAACAAAAGTTCAAAAAATATCGTCGTGTTCGCTTAAGTAGATCATTATGGGGCGATATTTTTGTGATTCTTGTTTTAGTCTTATTTGGTTCATTTAGTGCTTATCCTTTAGTTTATACAGTTTCCAATTCCCTAAAGGGACTTGATGAAATCTTTGTCTTTCCGCCTCGTTTGTTTCCAAGAAATATTACTTTTCGAAACTTTATTGATTTATTCAATTTAATCGGCAATACACAAATTCCCATTTCTCGTTATTTTATAAATACGTTGACCATTACTTTGTTTGGAACGGTTGGTCATGTGTTGCTATCATCTCTTTGCGCTTACCCATTATCAAAGCATCGTTTTCCCGGACGTCATTTAATCAATCAATTAGTGGTTTATTCGCTAATGTTTTCCGCAGCGGTTACGGCGATTCCATCCTATATGATTATCAGTTGGTTGGGCTTGATTGACTCGCAACTGGCGATAATTATTCCGGCTTTTGGGTTTACTTTAGGACTTTTCTTAATGCGTCAATTCATGAATGTCATTCCCAATGAATTATTAGAAGCGGCTAAAATTGATGGTGCCAACGAATATCAAATCTTTTTTAAAGTCGTGATGCCGCTTGTGAAACCGGCTTGGTTAACCTTAATTATTTTATTGTTCCAACAACTATGGGGAACCGATGGCGGGACATATATTTTTACTGAAAATTTAAAGCCCCTTAGTTATGCGCTTGGTCAAATTGTTGCAGGTGGAGTGGCAAGAACGGGAACGGCTGCCGCAGTGACCGTCATTATGTTGGTGGTTCCTATTTCGGTTTTTATTTTTAATCAAACCAAGATGCTTGAAACAATGGCTCATTCTGGGTTGAAATAGGAGGGACTTATGAAAAAAATAGTTTTTCTCTTGCTTATATCAATCACAACGGTAACTATGAGTTTTGTATCGGTTCATGGAGCTTATAATTATAGTCCCTTAGGCGAGGTCATTGCTTCCGCAGAAGCCTTGATTGCTACCAAAGTCATTGACTCATCTAATTTACGAACCGAAAATGATGAAAAAGCCAATGTGATTTTTGGAGCCTTGAGTGATATTTATTCGTATGATGGAAAAATTTATTTAGTTGATAACTCCAACAATATCGTTCACATCTTAAATAGTGATTTTAAATACATAAAGAGTCTCGGTCAAGGCGTGTTGAAAAAACCGCAAGGAATATTTATTACTACAGATTACATATATATTGCCGATACGGATAATTTCCGAATCGCCATCTTTAATCATCAAGGGGAATATGTGAAAGAAATAACGGCACCCGATGATTCCACCTTCAAACAAAATCCTGATGATCAAACCGGATACGATTTTAAGCCGATTAAAGTTGCGGTTGATCGCACTGGCCGAGTTTATTCAATTGCTGATCAAATTTTTGAAGGAATTATTGATTTTAATCCCGATGGCAGCTTTTCTAGATATGTGGGAGCAAATTCGATTACTCTGTCTGTTTGGGATGCTTTTTGGCTCCAATTTACTTCGGAAGAACAACGCCAAAACCAAGGGTATCGTTTAGCAACAACCTTTTTAAATTTAAACATTGATGACAAAGGATATTTATATACCTTATCGAGCGTTTCCGAAGGGTCCAAAGTTATCAAAAAATTAAATTATAAAGGCATTGATGTTTTAACAAGAAACGGGTATGTTCCCCAAGTTGGCGATGCCACTTTCTTAACAAATCAAAAGGGAATTCCCGAAGGACCGAGTCAATTAATTGACATTGATATCAGTGACAAAGGTTTTTATACAGTATTAGACAGTGTTCGCGGGCGCATGTTTACCTATGATTTTGAAGGAAATCTTCTCTACATTGGTGGACAAATAGGGAACATTGGTGGTTCCACCAATAATCAAAGCACGCTCTTTATCAGTCCTAAAGCCCTTTGTTATCACCAAGACCAAATTATTGTCATTGATTCTTTAAACAAAAATTTGGTGGTCTTTGAGTATACTGAATTTGGAAGACTTGTTAATGAAGCCACCAATCTATATCAATTGGGAAAGTATGATCAAGCCAAAACCGTTTGGGAACAAGTTTTAGTCTTAAACACCAATTATTATCTGGCTTATGCGGGAATCGGAAAAGCCCAACTGCGAGCCGGTGATTATCGACAAGCCATGAACAACTTAAAATTAGGTTATGACACCTATAATTATTCTCAAGCTTATCAACAATATCGATATGATCAATTAACAAAAGTTTTCCCATTTATCATGGGATTTGCGATTATTGGCCTTTTTTATGGTTTTATGAAATCGATTAAGAAAGCGGTTGATAATGAAGTAAAGGAGGAAAAAGATGAATAGTGATATCAAAAAAAGTCGTTTTTTTCCTGGCATTAACTTTAAACAAGTTGTCAAGAACTTTATTCATAATGCTTTTGGACATCCCCTTTATTTAATCACGCATCCCATCAAAGGGTTTGATGAGTTTAAACGTGAAAAAACTTCCAAAGGAGAAGTTGCCATTTTCTATCTTTTAATGATGATTATCACGCAAATTATAGCTTATAATAAAAATGGCTTTTTGATTAATCGCCAAAATCCCGATGATTTTAATTTGTTTTTAACGATTGCCTTGGTGGTTTTTCCCGTTTTGATTGGTACCGTCGGTAACTGGTCCATAACGGTATTAATGGATGGAAAAGGAACAATGAAAGAAATCTTTCACGTCATTTGTTATGCTTTCTTTCCCTATGTTTGGTTAGGTTTATTATCAACATTAATAAGTAATTTTATTACGATAGATGAAGTGATCTTTTTTAATTTTTTCAGTGGATTGGGTGCTTTATTACTGGTGTACACTTTGTTTTTTGGGTTGATGGGAATTCATGAATATGGATTATTAAAAACCATTTTCATGATTTTGGCAACCATTGTTGCCATTGCGGTTATTTTATTCATCATGCTACTCTTCTTATCCTTAATTCAACAAGTTTACTCGTACTTATCCTCGGTTTATCGTGAATTTGTGATGAGGTTCCTATGATGGAAAAAGATACCATCGTCGCATACCGACCACAACCGTGGTATAAAAGATTATGGATTAATTTAAAAACGAGCATAAAAGATTATATCCATAACTATCGCTTTCCTTGGAAAAAATTAATCATTGTTTTAGTATTAGCTTTAATCATTTTAACGGTTTATTTAGCGGTTATTTTTAACCAAATTGTTGTCCCCATCAGAGCTGCTTATGATAAAACAACGTTTATAAAGGCGGATGATTACATCAGCGACCATGGCCAAGAAACTATCATCGAGAATAATCACTTCCGTTTTACTTTAAACAACCAAACGACGCTTTTTAGTATCACCGATAAAGCGACGCAAGAAGTGTGGTCAAGTAATCCAAGCACGACCTCCAAACGCTTTTTAGAACCTCTAATTGTTTATTATGCCGGCTCATTGGGTGCGGCGGCATCGTTGGGGGCTTATGAAAAGGCAATAGAATTTGATGACTTCTATTTTCGAAAACAAGGAAATACTCTTGAAATTCTCTATGAAATTGGCGGCAAAAAAGATGTGGACCGCACGGACTTTCCGGAAATAATGACTGATGCACGGATGCAAGAAAAAATATTATCCCACCTTGAAGCGGGAAGCACGGCCTATCGCCGCGTTACGGAACAAATGTATACCCTTGGTGAACTGAAAGGTGAACAAGTTTGGAAATTAAAAGACGGGATAACGACTGTCCCTTTACGAAATCTATATAAAATCTTTTATGAAGATTGCGGGTACACAGCCGAAGATTTACAATTTGATTTGGAATTAAGTGGCATTGTGTATGAAGACATTTATCCTTATATTGAAATTGCGATTCGTTACACATTGACCGATGAAGGCTTTACCGCCGAAATTATAAATGAATCCATTTTCGAAAAAGAAAAATATCCTCTCGTTTATTTAGATTTATTGCCCTTTTTTGGTTGTGCAACAATCAATGATGTTGGTTATTCACTAATACCCGATGGCAGTGGCGTCATCATTGATTTCAATAATAATCGTTCCTTTGCCATGCCGTACCAACAACGCGTTTATGGAAAAGAACTGGCCATCAACACAAGAATAAAAGAAAATCCTTCCGAAAAAATCAACTTTCCCATTTTTGGGATGAAGCGAAATAAGCAAGGATTTATCGCAATTGGTGAAGATGGCGTTGAGATGGCTTCCATTTTGGGAAGAACCAGCACGGAAGATAATCCATATAACCAAACATATTATCGTTATCAATTTCGAGAAAGCGAAGTATTCACTTTTGCGGCCATCAACAGTTCCACAAACATTGTGCAATGGACGGATTGGTATTCATTGGCAAACTTTAAAGTCAATTACCAATTTTTACATGAAGATGAGGCCAGCTATTCAGCCATGGCCAAGCAATATCGTCAATACTTACTTGCGAACGATATGATAAAAGAGGCGGATACAACTTCTTCAGTCATGATTGATTTAACTTTGCTGGGCGGGTATGTTGATTATGACAATTTTATTGGTATCCCTTATTCTGAGGTTCGAAGCCTGACGAGTGCCGACCAAGTTAAAATCATTATTGAAGAATTGATTAAATTTGGAATTACCGATGTCCGAATCATCTATTCGGGGTGGGGAAATGATGGCATCAAACCGACCTTCATGGGTAAGATTAATTACAACCGTTTAGTTGGAAAGAAGAGCCAACTTGAAGCTTTAGCAAACCAATATGGTTCGATTGTCTATTTTGAAGCAAATGTTGCGAAAGTATTTACCGGAAAAGACTTTAATGAAAAAGATTTGGCGGTGCGCGATGTCTTTGGAAAAACGGTGGAGAATTATGCTTTCAACGAAGCAACGTTATATGTTGATCGGCAATCAATGGTGGAATACTTATTAAAACCCACGACCTATTTAGAAACCCTTAATAATTTAGCTTCTTTTTACCAAAAACGTGGTTTTAAAAACCTCAGCTTAACGGATTTTGGATCTTATATGTATGGTACTTATCAAAAGAAAGATACCATTTTACGGACAGAAACGTTAAATTTAATAAGTGAAGCCAGTGAAAAACTTTTAGAATTTGACAAAGTAATGTTACGAAACCCGAATGTTTTGGCGTTATCAAATGC
>JBFXGS010000002.1:0-52293 GCA_050177775.1 Bacilli bacterium
TGCCCAACTTGTTTTAAGTGGCATCATTGATTATAGTGCTAAATCATTCAATCTTGATGATCGGTTTGCCTTTGATTGGCATAAAATGAAGGCATTAGAAACAGCTTCCAATATCAGTTTAACTTGGAGTTATGAACCGACCATCAAACTGACCGACACGGAATATTCCCATTTTTATTCCACATATTATCAAAATTGGCTTGTGAAAACCGTTGAATTGCAAAAGGAAATGGAAAGTTCAGGAGTTTATAATACTTATTTACTAAAACACGAAATATTAAATGAAGAAGGAACAGTGACTAAATCGACCTATGCCAATGGTTTAGAAATTGTTTTTAATTATAGTTTGAATAGTTTTAATTATGGTTTTCAAGTAATTAACTCCCAAAAATATCAAGTTGTAAGGGGGGCAAACGCGTGAAAAGACGACAAGAAAAAACACCGATTTATTTAACGAAACCTCAAAGTGACGTTTTGCAACAAAAATTACTTGTAAAGAAACAAAAACTTGAAGCAAAGCTTCAAGAGGTATCTGAACAATATGTTGATAGTGTTAAAAAAAGACAGAATAACCCTAAATTAAGAATGGCCAGGGTTTTTGCTTTAAGCAGAAGCATGGCCAAATATGAGCTAAAGTTGCAAAGAGTCAAGATTGGGTTATTAAGATTATCGGAAGAAAAATATCTTAAATTGAATTTACTTGAAAAAGCCAAGATGTTGTTTTCACAACTTTCCTATCAAAAACAAAAAGTTGTCTTTGGCATTTTATTCTTGCTTCCTTGGATGATTGGTTTTGGCATTTTCTTTGCTTATCCACTTGGAACTTCACTGTGGTGGAGTTTGAATAAAATGACCATTATCAGTGGTGGTGGTTACACCTTTGAATTTGTTGGTTTTGGCAATTACCGTGATTTGTTTGTGAGCGAAACCCTGGCCGGAGCCACCATTTTGGAAGTGCTTACTTCATCAATCATTAATATTCTCATCAATTTACCAACCATCTTAATTTTCTCACTGTTTATTGCAGTCTTGCTAAATACAAAATTTAAAGGTCATCAACTTGCTAAAGCGATTTTCTTTATACCGGTTGTTTATAACATGACAGTGATTAATAATACATTAACCGGAACTTTCGGAAGATTGTTTGATTCTGATCTTAATCAATCGCTAGCTTTATCGGCCCAATTTTCCAATTTCTTAATGCAAGTGGGAATTGGAGGGGGTCTTGTTAGTTTTTTAACGGATGCGGTGGGACGGATTTTTACGATTGTTAATATGTCAGGAATTCAAATTTTAATTTTTATTGCGGCTTTACAATCCATCCCGGCGCATTTGTATGAAGCAGCCCGGGTTGAAGGAGCAACGAAGTATGAAATGTTTTGGAAAATTACCATCCCGATGATTTCTCCCATGGTTTTAACGGCTGCGGTTTTTACGATTGTTGATAGCTTTGCATCTTCGGAAATCATCCAATTTATGACGGTTAATTCTCAAGGAACAACGATGGCCGTAAATCAACCGGGCTTATATTCGGCTATTTCGGTGATATACTTTTTAGCGAATGCGCTTATTATCGTGATGATGTTTCTGGCTTTAAGAAAGCAGGTGTTTTATTATGACAAGTAATATGAAAAAAACCTGGCGAGAAAAATTTGTTTCAAAAGTAAAAGATATTCAAACAACCGTCAATGAACATTTAAAAAGTGCTACCAAAAGACAAGTGTTAAAAACCAAAATAGCGGATTTTACGATTAATACTTTTAAATACATTTTAGTGTTTGGCCTTTGTTTTGTGATTCTTTACCCCTTGCTATTACAATTAGCGATTGCTTTTCGGGCGCCAACCGATGTTAATAACCCAACAGTTCTTTGGATTCCAGGGGAATTTTCCCTTAAGAATTTTGAAGTGTCCTTGATTGCCCTTCATTATTGGAAAGCTTTGCAAAACTCTTTGGTATTAGCTTTAGGAGTAACATTATTACAATTAGTATCGACTTCTTTAGCGGGTTATGCTTTCGCAAGGCTTCCCTTTAAAGGTAGCAAAGTTCTTTTTGCCCTTGCTTTATTTACGATTATTGTTCCCCAAACCGTTATTTCCTTACCAATATTAAGGAGTGTTACCGAGATGGGTTTAATTGGAAAACCGGCGACATTGTTTTTGATGGCGGGTTTAGGAATGGGCATCAAATCGGGAATCTTTATTTACTTGTTCCGTCAATTTTATCGAGGTATTCCGACGGAATTAGAAGAGGCTGCCTATGTTGACGGTGCCAATGTTTTCCAAGTTTTTTATCGAATTATGCTTCCTAATGCCCGAGGGGCAATAATTACCGTCGCTTTACTTGCTTTTGTTTGGCAGTGGAATGACTATTACTTTACGACTCTCTTTATTACGCGTAGTAATATGGAGTTTATGACTTTGACCACTCAACAGGTAAGTATTTTGTTTGGATTACAACAAGCCTTATCCGATGCCGGCATTTGGGGCTTAATGGGTCAAGAAATCACTAAAAATCCATTATTTTCGTCGATGATTCTTAATACTAGTGGCATTTTAGTGATGATTCCACTTTTAGTAATGTATTTCTTTGTTCAGAAATTATTTGTGACCGGAATCGAAAGATCCGGAATCATTGGTTAACAGAAAGGGATTAAATATGAAAACCAAAAACACCTTATTGCTGATTTTAATTTTATGCTTAGGTTTTTTACTGACGGCATGTAAAGACCCAGATGATGATGACCCAATTATTGAAGACCCAACCGCAACCATCAGTGTTGCTTCCAACACCGTATCTCTAAAAAAGGAGGCCACTCACCAAATTGTGGCCACTGTTGCCAACTCACAAACAACTTTGGAAGTAGCATATTCCTCAAGTAATACGGCCGTTGCGACCGTTTCGGAAAGTGGTTTAATAACGGGAATTGCAAAAGGGACGGCCGTAATTACTGTTTCTTTAAAATTGTATCCGAATATTAAGGCCACGGTAAATGTTACCATCACCGAAGAAGATGATCCGATTATTGTTCCGCCGATTCCTAATATGATGGGACAAGATTTTGTTATCATGGTCAATAAAGCATCAACCGCCGACCCTCGAAGTGAAAGCTTTGTAGGCAGTTGGAAAGAAGAAAAAGTTGCTTTAATTGACGCTGCTGAAAAAAAATACAATGTGAAAGTCGTATATAAGACTTATCCGGCTGATGCGGTATGGGGTGGAGGTCGTGAGCGCTTTATCACAACCAACTCAGTCAATAATACTCCACAAGCCCATATTTACGAAATGCCATCATATTCAATTGCCGTTTTAGCAGAAGGCGGAGCGATTTTACCACTGGATGCTCTCATTGAAAAATACGGGAACGAAGGCTATTGGCCGGAAAAAGCCGCTTTTGGAACCGTCTTAGGCAAACAATATGGCTATGATGATGCTTATCCATTAGCAGGACAAGGGATTTTCTACAACATCGATTTGCTTGAAACATATTTAGGCGAAGGAAAAGGAACCTTACCAAGTGACTTATGGATGGAAGGAAAGTGGGACTGGGAAGCCTTTGAAACGATTTGTAATCAATTATTACCAGGCATCTCCGGTTTAAATATTGAAGATGCGGCGGTCATTGGCGGTCGACCTTATAACTGGGCTTATTTCATGCTGGGAGCCAATGGTGTTCATGTGGTTTCTTCCGATTTAAAATCGGAATTAGCAACCCAACCGGGAATTGACACTTTGACTTATTTAAATGAATTGGTTAGTGTTCCGGGAATGTGGGAGTATGAAAGTGCGGCTTTATCAAATGCGACTTGCCCTCAATTTAAAGGCGGGAACATTGCATTCCATAACGGTGAACCTTATTGGATGTATGATTCCACAAAATGGTTAGGTTATACTTTCAATATGGGATTTGTTCCTTACCCAGTTGGACCTAATGTTAGCCCCGATTTAAGTAATTACTATATAAATGAAGTATACGGAAAAACAAGTTATCTTGTATCTTCTTCATATTCGCTTGATTTAGTACCTCCCGGATATGAAAACATTGCTTTCCATGAAGAAACCATTTTTAGAATCTGGGCTGATATGCAATATTTCCCAGACATTGATCCAGAAACAGGTTATGTTTCAACCGATGAGATTGTGGAAGAATGGGTATTTAACACTTTAGAGCTTTATTATAGTGATGCCAATGATTATGTTTCCATCGAAGCACATAAACAAATTATGTTTAAAGGCTATCCTGATTATTTCTATAGTTTATATTGGGCAAGAAGCCAAGATGAAACCAAATCATTCATGTTAGAAATTCAAAAAGCCATTTTAAGCGGGTCAATTCGCGATGAAATGCTGGATTTGGTTTCCAGAATTCACCAAGAATTTATTGATACATATGTCAATTTAGGCTTGACAGCCGACCACTATAATTAATTTGTTACTTTCGCCCACTGCAAGGTAGCAGGGGGTAAAGGAAAGGATTATTATGAAAAAAATTGTTTTGCTCTTATTCATGCTCTTAAGTCTTGGTTTAGTTGCTTGTCAGGATCGTAACGCCGAAGCCTTAGAAAACATATTAAATTCGATAACAATGCCGGAGGTTTTATATGAAGATTTAAATCTTCCTTCTTTCTATAGCGATAAAGACCTGGTAGCCAGTGCCACTTGGACTTCGTCAAAACCGGAAATATTAAGTAATGAAGGGAAAATAACCCTTGGCACAAAAGATGAACAAGTAGTGTTAACTTTGCGTATTTCTTTTGACGATGAACAACGAAGTCGCCAATTTGTGATGATTGTGAAAGGAAAGGAGAGCCACTTGCAAGGCATATTAAATTCGATTGTAATTCCGAATGAAGTTACAAGTAATCTTGATTTGAAAACATCATATACAAAAAATGGTGTTACCGCATTAGCTTCTTGGCAAACAACAGCATCCAAAGTTATTACTAAAGAAGGCGTCATCTCGCCAACAGTTAATGACCAAACAGCGACACTAATCTTAGAATTAACGATTGGCGAAGTGTCCACGACAAAACATTTTGATGTTGTGGTGAAAGGAAGCGAAGACTTCTTGATTTTATATGTCATTTTTAATAGCCAGGTGGTTTTTCCTAATCGAGAATTGACGGATAATATCAACCTGCCAACTGCTTATACCCTTGACGGAAAAACGGCAACTGCCGTTTGGACTTCAAGCAACGAACAAGTTTTAGAAGCGAACGGAACCATTCATCCTTCCACTCAAGACATCAATGTTACTTTAACAGTTACCTTAACTTATGGATATGCAACAAGAGTTGAACAATTTGATTTCATTGTTTTGCTTGATCCGAGCAACTCGCCTCTAAACACATGGCATTTAGCTTCTTTATGGACGGATCCCATTGCCAATGAAGCGGTTGATCCCGTAACTCCAAGTTGTTTTCCGGGCGCAATTTACCGAAAAGTAGTTTCGAGCGAAGATTATTGGTTAGGGATTGAAGCTTTAGTTACCATCCCGGAGTTTACTCCCGATCCCCAACGTTTTGATGATACTAAACTAAGTTATTATCTTGATAGTAGTTCTTTATATATGGGAGGACATGCCAATTACGAAAGTGACGTGGGTCTGGGTTGGTCAATTGGTTATGAAAGCAGCCTTTCCACAACTATTTCGCGAAGTGGTATTGCTTTTCGACCGTTTTGGCGATATATTACGCGTAAAGAAGAATGTACCAACAATAACTGTTACCGAAACGCCAATGTTTCAAATTTTGAATATTATTATTATCCCGGCGATAAAATTCGCATGAGTGTTTTTAGTCCCCAACCGGGTTATTTACAAATGCGTATTGAATTATTGGAATTAACAACGAATGTGAAATACATCAATGCGCGCGAAGCTTACAACTTAGGAAATGATTTTAATCGTATTTTTACAACCCCTGTTTTTCCTTCAGAAGGAATGGGGATTGTAAAAACAGAATTTAAACGGGTTAACGCTATTGATCAAGTTGCCAATGAAGGCAAAGCAACGATTAACACGAATGCGAAAGTTGAAAACGCCATTTGGCATGAAGTGTACTTATACCGAAAAATAAACGAAACGATCTATAAAGTTCCGATGATTGAATCCCGTAGTGCGCAAATGAAGTGTCCTTTGGGTAGTAACATCAATGGTGATTTCACAAACACTTTTTTGATTACCTATACGAATGTCAATCGCACTTTAGGTGGAGAAGAAGTGACCATCAATCCTCGCAACGGCACAGGACGACTTTATAATGTAAAAGCCATCCTTCCAAAAAGGGATGACCAAAATCAAGCGGTGTGATGAATGATGATTAAAAGAATAGACGGATTAACCATCGGACCTTGGTTTTTAGAACACTGGAATCAAGAATTTTCGTTATCTTTCCCCATTTCCTATCGACTGTGGATGGAAAAAATTATTAATCAAAACGCGCTTTATCAAACCCATATCTTTGGGATGGAAGCGGATAATCGACTCATAGGGTTACTGGTTTTAAAGCATTATCAAATTGATGACATGCCCAAGCAATTATACATTTCTTTAATTTATGTTATTCCCTCCTACCGTAGAAAGGGTTACGGGAGTAGCATGCTCCAATTTTCTCAAGCTTGGGCTTGGGAAAACCACTTTTTGAAGTTGATGACAGGAACGGACCCTAATTGTCTGTTTTCGGGAATTCCTTTTATCAATAATCAACCGACACATGATTTTTTCTTAAAAAGAGGGTTTTCAACTTTATATAAAAACATGAATTTAATTTGTACAACCAGTTTAACGATTCCATATGATCCGGTGTTGAAAGTTGTGAAAACAGAGGCCGAAAAGCAAGCCGTTTTACAATTAATCAAAAACCATTTTTCAAAACGGTGGTTATTAGATGTCATGGATGCCCAACCCGAAGAATTTGTGATTGTGAAAAAAGACGAAGAAATGATGGGCTTTTTGAGGATAAATCATGAATCATGTCCTAAATTTGCTAATAGTTTAAATTTATATCAAAAATACCCCAAGTTAGGTGGAATTGGTCCGCTTGGGATTATTCCTAATTATCGAAATTTGGGTTTGGGTAAGAAAATGGTTCGATATGCTATAAACCATTTATTCAATCTGGGATGTACAACCGTCCTTGTGGATTGGACGGGACTAGTTACTTTTTATCAAAATTGTGGGTTTTCCCAAATTAGCCAAGAATATATTATTTATCAATTTGAAACGGGAGGTCGGACAGTATGAATAATGTCCCAATTTATCAAAAAATCGAAAAAGATTTACGCGTTGCCATTCTTGACGGTCAGTTAAAACAGGGTGATTTGGTTCCCAGTGAAACTGAACTTGCCAGCAAATATCAAGTGACACGGATGACCGTGCGCCAAGCGATTAATAACCTCTTAGTCGATGGTTACATCTATCGGCACAAAGGCCGAGGAACATTTGTGACATTCAATAAAAAAGAAGTTGATCGTGAAGAAAAACCTTTCTTCAGCTTTGCTAATGAAATGAAAGGAATTGATGCGCCGATTACGACAACCGTCCTAAAATTTGAAAAACGAACCGCTGATGAAATCATCGCTATTCGCTTGCAACTGAAAATTGGTGATCCTATTTATTATGTTGAAAGACTGCGCCACGCTTCAAACATCCCGTTGGCTTATGAACGCGTTTACTTACCGGTAAATATGTATGATAATATTACTCCCGATAAATTCATTGATTCTTTCTATGATTATGTTCAAAATGAACTTAATTGGAAAATCAAAAATTGCGTTCGAGCCATTGAAGCAAGAAGTCTTGCAAAAAACGTTGCCGAATTGCTAAGGCAAAAAGAAGGTGAACCGTCATTATATATGAGCAGTGTCACTTACTTAGATAATGGTCGAGCGTTTGTTTATACTCGTTGCTATTTCCACGCTGAACATTTCCGTTTCAAACATAATTTTTCGCGAGCAGATAATAATATATGATAAATAGTCCTCAAAATACTGTATGGATTAATCCTCTTTGCGAAAGCAAAATGAAAATATATGGTTTAAATTGGGTTTTTGAAGATCATCTGTATCGAAGGTTGCCATTATCATCAGTTGATGTCATTAATAAAAGTTGTCCAATGATAAATAATCTGGCGAATAATACTTCGGGTGGACAACTTCATTTTTATGCGGATTCTGATTTTCTTTATATTAAAGCTAAGATTAAAGGACAAGCCCAACTAGCGGGAATGACGGCGGTTGCTTGTGGTGGATTTGATTGCTATGTTGGCCCAAACTATGCAAATTTGCAATTTTATAATACGGCCCGTTTTGATATCAATGCCACCGAGTATGAAGCTTTAATTTTTGAAAACGAGCCAGGGTTAAAGTTAGTCGTCATTAATTTTCCTCTCTATGGGGGAGTAGAGCTTTTAGAAATTGGTTTACGAAAAGACTGTAAACTTTGTTTGCCAGAGCCCCTTAAGCAAGGTCGAATTGTTATTTATGGAACTTCCATTACGCAAGGTGGTTTTGCCAGTCGCCCCGGACTTTCCTTTACCAATATCCTCAGTCGTCGTTTTAATAAAGAATTTTTGAATTTTGGTTTTTCGGGAAATGCTTTTGGTGAGATCGAATTAGCAAAAATCTTAAAATCCATTGATGATGTATCATTATTCATCCTGGATTATGAAGCTAATGGCGGAACAAATGGCAAATTAGCTCTTACTATGGAAGCTTTTATTCGTGAGTTAAGAACCAAGCACCCCAAAACGCCAATTGCCGTTTTATCAAGAATCAAATACTTGTTTGATGATCTTCATCTTGATTTAGGTAAAAAGCGAGAAGCAATTCGTCTTTTTCAAGAAAAATTGGTGCAAAAGTTGCATGAGCAAGGGGATCATCATCTATGGTATATTAATGGCTCAACCTTATTAGGAGAAAACTACCATGAATATACCATTGATAGTATTCACCCCAATGATTTAGGGTTTATGAAAATCGCTGATAATTTAGAAATCGCGATTAACAAGATAGAAAGAGGTATTCAATGGATAGATTGTTAAACAAACTTAATACTAAAAAAATGTGTTTGATTGCGAGCCTCCCTGAAAATAGTTATGAGCTTGCGAAAATAGCTTGGGAAGCGGGCGTTGATGCCATCAAAGTGCATATCAACGTGTCGTTACACCGTGCTAGTCAAAATCATTTCGGTTCTTTAGAAGAAAACAAAGAAGTGTTTAAAAAAATACTTCATGATTCTCCTGTTCCGGTTGGCATTGTTGCCGGAGAACAAGGTTTTGCTGCCGAAGCAGTTGTTGATGAAATTGTGAAAATGGGATTTGATTTCATTTCTCTTTATGGCCATCACACTCCTCCGACTTTAGTTATGCGCAATGACATCAATAATTTTTTTGCACTTAATTCAAATTATTCGTTTGATGAAATAAAAGTTATTGCCAATTCTTTTGTTGCGGATATTTTAGAGCTTTCGATTGTTGCTCCAGAAAATTATGGGGAACGTCTTTCAGCTCGCGAACTGGCTAAATATGAATATATTGCTCATTTAACGAATAAACCGGCGGTGGTACCAACACAGAAAGTTATTTATCCTTCCGACATTTTAGCTCTTTATAAAACCAAAGTTAAAGCCGTTATGGTTGGAGCGATAGCGATGGGAAAAGAAAAAGAAACCATTAAAAAAACCTTAATGGCTTTCCGAAGTGAGATTGATAAGTTGTGAAAATAACGGTCATTCCTTTAGACAGTCGACCTTGTAATACGATTTGGATGGAGGATTTAGCAAAATCTTCCGGTTATGAAATATCCATGTATCCAAGGCATTTGTGTGGAAATCTCTTAGTTGGTGCTGATTTCCAAACCATGTTAAATTGGTTAAACAAAGAAGCAGTTGATTCGGACTATTTGATTATTTCTGCCGACGGACTTTGTAGTGGTGGGCTGGTTCAAGCTCGTTTGGGCAAGATTGATGTTATTGCCGTCACGAAAGCTTTAGAAGTTTTCAAAGAATATAAGCAAACAAACCCCCATTTAAAAATTTATGTGTTCGATACCATTATGCGAACGACTATTACAACTTTAAGCAAAGAAACGGATAAATATTGGGGAAAAATGAATGAATATTCCCGCTTACTGGGCCGCATTCATTTTTTTAAAGACACTGAAGAACAAAAACAGCTTAACGAATTGATTCAAGAAATCCCGGCTGACATAATAGCTACTTACACAAAAGCAAGGAGCGTTAAGCACGAATTGAATAAATTCTTTTTAGACCTAGTCAGTAAAAACATCATTGATTATTTAATATTGTTGCAAGAAGATTCAATGCCTTACGGTGTCCAAAAAATTGAACAGGAAATTTTACAATCCATGATTGATCACAAGCACCTTGCATCAAAAGTGCAATTTTATAATGGCACGGATGAGGGTGGACTGGTTTTATTGGGGAAAATTTTATTTGAAATCAAGAAAAAAACACCGTCGCTATTTATTCATTTGCCTCATCCACAAATACTTGACAAAGTAATGTTGTTTGAGGACCAATTGTTTTCCTCCAATTTGCATCACATGCTAGAAACAATGGGTTTTTTAGTTACAAATCAAGTTGAAGATTGTGATTTCATTCTATCTATTTATGCGGAAACAAGGAATGTGAATCTGGACACCAATTCGACTATTCCAATTGTTCCCACAAAAGATCATCAATATTATCGATATTTGGATGAGTTAAATCATTTATTAAAAACAAACAAGCCCGTGGCTTTCGTGGATTTATTATTTCCTAATGGTGGTTCTTGGGACATATTACAGGATGTCGATTTTCAAAAACTTCAAGTTTATTCCGCTTGGAATACTGCTTCCAATGCGCTTGGTTCAGCTCTTTGTGAAATAGCTGCCAAAATCATCAATCCCAACCATCATTCGCTTAAGTTCCGTAATGAACGGTTGTTAGATGATTGCTTATACCAATATATTGTTAGAAGAATTGTTAATGAGAAATATATAAAACAAGGGTATAATGTCTACAATTTACAAGAAAAAAGCGATGAAGTATTATCAGATGTGGAAAAATTAATGCATCAAAATGATAATTGGCTAGGAATTTCTAAATACCAAGTTTGTTTACCTTGGAAAAGAACATTTGAAATTGAAATAAAGATTGAGGAATAATATGGAATACGATGTTATTGTTTGTGGAGCCGGTCCAAGTGGAATGGTGGCGTCGATTAGTGCAAGAAGAAACCATGCCCGTGTTTTGTTGGTTGAAACATCGGGTTTATTAGGTGGAAACAGCGTTTTGTCATTAGTCGGTCCTTGGATGACGTTTCATAATCATCAAAGTCAAATCATTCGAGGCATTGGCGGAGAGATTGTGGAAAAACTGAAAGCCCACGGTTTTAGTTTAGGCCACATCGAAGACCCGATTGGCTTTGCGGATTCCATTACTCCCGTGGATGTTGAAGGCATCAAAGAAATCTATTTTGATTATATTAAAGATGAAGGCATTGATTTATTATTGCATGCTTTTGTTTGCGATGTAATTGCTTCAAACAACACGATTAAGGGAGTAAAAGTTGCCACCAAAAGCGGAATGCTTGATTTGTATGGCAAGATTATAATTGATGCAACCGGTGATGGCGATGTTTGTTCCTTAATGGGGTGTGAAACAACATTTGGACGGGAAGCAGATCATTTAGCTCAGCCTATGACCATGCTTTTTTCCGTCGGAAATGTTGATATCATCCGCTTAAAAGCTTTTTTGCGAGCAAATGCCGATGATGTTGTCATGAAAGATAATTATGATTATCAATATTTAGCAATCAGTGGTTTTTTTAAGAAAGTTCAAGAAGCCAAAGCAGCCGATGAATTTGATTTGATTCGTGATCGTGTTTTATTATTCCAAGACGTCAGACCGAATCAAGTATCCATCAATATGACAAGAGTTCGACAGCTTTCAGGTATCAATGTTTTTGAACTTACGAAAGCGGAGATTGAAGGACGTTCTCAAATTAAAGAAGCTTTTGCTTTTTTGAAAAAATATATTCCAGGGTTTGAAAACAGTTGGATTGTGCGAACCCCTTATCGGATCGGCGTGCGAGAAACTAGACACGTTATTGGCGATTATATTATGCAAGTTAGTGATATTCTTTCAAAACGGGAATTTGTTGATTCCATTTGTCTTTCAGCCTTTCCAATTGATATTCATTCTCCAAGCAGTGAACAACTTGAACTGTTTGAACAAGCGGAAGATAAAAGCTATGAAATTCCCATTCGCGTTTTAATCCCTAAAAATACCAATAATTTAATCGTAACGGGACGCTGTATAAGTGCCACCCACGAGGCCAACGCGTCTTTGCGAGTTACTCCTTCGGTCATGGGATTAGGAGAAGCGGCCGGTGTTTTAGGAGCATTTTGTGCTAATTATCAAAAAACGCCCCGCGAACTTGATTATCGCCTAGTTCAAAATCAATTAATCAAGCAAGGACAAATCATAAAAAAAGCCGCCCTTTAAAAAAGCAGTCTACAAAAAAAGCGTTGTCATAACGCTTTTTTAATTCTTGATATCCAATTGATTGAAATGATGCACTAGGGCACCGATTAAACCGCCATCATTCATAAAACGGCCAATTGTTAAAGTGGTTGATCCCCAGTAATTGCTATCAACAATCCGGTTAATGGCCACATTCAAATCATTTATTAACGATTCTTTTCTTCGGGTAATTCCTCCGCCCAAAATTATTTTTGTCGGGTTAAAAAGATAAGCTAAATTGCAAATTCCTTTAGCTAAGTTGTTATAGAATTCAGCAACTAAGTTCATGGCAACCACATTTTTCAGGTCATAAAGGTTAAATAATTCTTCACCATTTTTAACTTGTAAGTTAAATAATCGAGCTTTTTCAAGTAAACTTTTTATGGAAGCTAATTCTTCCCATTTTTGATTGTCAATAACCATTTGTCCAAACTCACCGGCACTGTTATTGATGCCATGGAAGATGCGATTATTTATGACGATTGCTCCACCGATTCCGGTGCCAATGGTTATCATAATAAAAGAATCATTACCAATTAAAGTTTCCGAAAGCGCAAAGCAATTGACATCGTTTTCGACGGTTGCTTTTAAATCCGTCGCTTGCATTATTTCAAAAGCAAAATTGGTTCCAGCATAATTGGGCATGAGATTATTGGCATAGGACACAATTCCATTTTGATAATCAATAATGCCGGGAGTGCTAATAGCAACGCCTTGAATTTGATGGATATCTTTTAATTCTTTGATCTTATTTATGGTTGCTTTAAGGATTTGTTTTTTGCCAAGCATTGCTAAAGTTTGATATTCACCACGCTCAATTATTTGGTAGTTATGGTTGATAACAGCAAATTTGGTATAAGTTCCCCCGATATCAAATGCCAGATAATTCATAATCTTTCTCCTTGAAAAATCTTTTTTCACGCTTGTGGTTTCATTATATCATTAAAAGAAAAATAAAACTATTATTTATTTTTTATCAATTGGGGAAGCCTATTAGAACGGATATTTCTTGACTTAATTCAAAAAAAGAGTATAATATACGAAGTGAGTGAAAAAACTCATCCTTGCTTTTTTTAAATAAAAAGCCATAAGACCAAAAGGAGGTGCCATATGAAACAATACAAAGGTATGTTCATTATCCGCCCTACATTAGCTGAAGAAGGCTACAAACAAGTAATCGCTGATTTTGCGAAATTGTTTGAAGACAACGCAAGCCGCGTTTTAGAAGTTAATGAATGGGGAATGAAGGAACTAGCTTACGAGATTGAAGACTTTAAAAAAGGTTACTATGTAGTATTCGTTGCGGAAGCAACACCACAAGCAGTAGCTGAGTATAATCGTGTTTGCAATATTCGTGAAGATATTCTTCGTCACATTATTGTGGCTGAATAGGAAACCCTATGAACAAAGTAATTTTAGTCGGTCGTTTGACAAAAGATCCAGAATTAAAGAAAACCAGCAATGATATTGCTGTTGTTCAATTTACGGTGGCTGTTAATAGAGCATATCAAAGCCGTAATGGAGAAAAGCAAACGGATTTTATTAACTGTGTTGTTTGGCGACAACAAGCCGAAAATCTGGCTCGCTTTATGCGAAAAGGAAGTTTAATCGGTATTGAAGGCCAAATTCAAACTCGTAATTTTGATGACGCTAATGGCGTTAAGCGCTATGTTACCGAAGTAATATGTGACGCAATTCATTTTCTTGAGTCAAAACAAGCACGTCAAGATAATAGCGGATTTATGGATGTCAATCAATATGATGTTCCACAATCCTCAAAAACTCAAGAAGCATCAAAAGATCCATTTGAAGACTTAAAGAGTAGTTTTGATGTCTCAAATGATGATCTCCCATTTTAATAGGAGGATAATAAAATGGCAAACTTTCGTATGAAACGTAAAAAAACATGCTATTTTACCGATAATAAAGTTGAAAAAATTGATTGGACTGATTACGAATTATTAAGAAGATTTGTTTCTGACCGTGGGAAAATACTTCCTCGTCGTGTCACAGGAACCAAGGCAATTTACCAAAGAGAACTAGCCGTTTGCATTAAACGTGCTCGTCACATGGCTTTATTACCATTTGTAAGAGAGTAGTTTTGAAAAACCATAGTCAGCCTATGGTTTTTTCTTTTGGAAGATATTATTTTATTTTTGGCAAAAACATGTTATAATTACAAGTATATAAGGGTGATATTATATGAAAAACTCTTTTAAATTGCGAAAATTCTTTGCTTTTTTGTTTTTCGCATCGATTGCGACCATAATTTATCATTATTTTAATCCAGAATTAAGTATTTATTATTTATATGCTGGTATTTTTGTGTTTGGGTCTTCGTTAACGTATTTATATGTCTATTTTGCCCAAAACAAAACCATAAAAAAAATGGACTGGATGGAAAACCGTTTAAAATTATGGAATTCTATTTCCTATCGAGTAAAAAGAGCGGGTGAAAACTCATTTAATGAAATGCCTTTAGGGATCGTTGTTTTTAATGATGATAAGGTAATTGAATGGGCTAACAATTATGCGAAAAAAATATTTTTAAGCCCGTTAGTTGATCGCAAAATTGAATTAATTAGCCAAGAACTTTACGCAAACATGAAAATTCTGACCGATTTTGACATTACGCTTTATGGGAAAATTTTTGGTGTTAGTGTTCTTTCAGAAGATAATATCATTTATCTTACTGATAAAACCGACATACGTGCTCTTGAACAAAAATACCGCAATCGCACCCTAACTTTAGGAATCATAAATCTTGATAATTTAAGCCCGGCGCTTGCTTCTTTAGATGCTCAAGAAAAAGCTCGTCAAATGAGTAATGCCATCGGGATTCTAAGCCGATGGGTTGAAAAATATGACATTTACTTACGTGGTTATAGTGAAGAGCAATATTTGCTTATTATGGATAATCAACAATTGCATCAAATAATTGATGAACAATTTAAGATTCTTGAAGAAATAAAAAGTTACTTTTTAAAAGAAGATTTACGAATTACGGCATCAATTGGGATTGCATCAGCTGACATTGTCTCTCAAAAATTATTTGAGACTGCGGCAACCCAATTGGAATTAGCTTTAAACCGTGGTGGTGATCAAGCCGTTGTCTATGAAAATGGGGTTGTTTCTTATTATGGAGCAAGAACGACGACGATTGAAAATCGTTCTCCGGTGCATGTTCGCGTAAAAACCGAACAATTTGTTGACAAAGTAAAAGAATCCGAACAAATCTTAATCATGACTCATGATAATTCCGATGCGGACGCTTTTGGGTCATGCTTAGCTGTTTACAAAATTGTGGCAGCGCTCAATAAACCGGTCAAAATCGTGTTTGATCCTGAAAAAATTGACCCGACCATTAACAATGTCTATGAAGAAATAAAAATGGAACATGTCAATGTTTTGGATTATTTCATCTTGCCTAAAGATGCGCTTACTTGGATGACCAATGATACTTTACTTGTTATAACCGATGTTCAATATCAAAATTTATTACTTGATGAAAAAGTCTATAAACAAGCCAAAAAATTAGCGATTATTGACCACCATCGTCGCAATAATTTTGCAATTGCTAATTATGATTATTTGTATACACAGACTTCCGCATCTTCTACAGTTGAATTAGTTGTGGAAATGCTGGAATTTGTGGAAGTGGAAGTGGATATTTCCGACATTGAAGCGACTTGGATGCTCATGGGCGTAATTGTTGATACCAATAATTTAATGTATCGCATTTCATATCGAACTTTTAATATTCTTTCAATATTGCAAAAATTTGGGGCGGAGATTCCCAAAGTTCAAAGATATTTACGTGAGAATTTACAAGAATATGTTGAACGTGTTTCGGCTTTAAACAAGTTAGAAATAATTGAAGGCAAATATGGAATTGCCATTGCCGGTGACAACATTTATGCCAGAAGCGCGATTGCGAAAATCGCCGATACTATCATATCTGTTAATAATATTAAAGCCGCTTTTTGCATTGGCAAAATCAGTGAAACCGAAATTGCCATCAGTGCACGGAGCCTTGATGAAATGAATGTTCAAGTAATAATGGAACAACTTGGGGGCGGCGGCCATTACAATAATGCAGCAGCTCAATTTAAAAATACTACTATTGAACTTGTAAAAGAAGCGTTAATTGAGAAATTAAAGCGAATCGATGAAGGGGGTCAACAAACCATGAAAATCATTTTAACGAAAGATGTTAAAGGAAAAGGTAAAGAGGGCGATATTATTGATATTCCTTCAGGACATGCCAACTTTTTAATAAGAAGTGAACAAGCCGTTATGGCAACAGTCGATAACATTAAACAACTTGAAAAAAAGAATGCTCAAGAAAAAGAAGAACAAGAACGCCATCTTGCGGAAATGAAAGCTTTAAAAGGGATTATCGATAAAACCCCTGTTACTGTTTCCGTACGTGTTGGCAAAGAAGGAAAATTGTTTGGGAGTGTCAGCGGAAAACTCATCATCGATGAATATAAAACCCAAAACGGGATTTCGCTTGATAAACGAAAAATGATTTATGACAAAGATATCGATCAATTAGGAAGTTTTAAAATCCCAATTCAATTACATAAAGAAGTTACCGCAGAAATAACTTTATTTGTGGTGGAGAAAAAATAATGGATGAACAAAGACAAATACCAAGCAGTCGTGAAGCGGAAAACTATGTTCTTGGTTCCATTTTAATTGAAAATCGATATGCTCCAGAAGTTGTCAGTCGCCTTGATTATCGGGACTTTTATTACCAACAAAATGCCAATATCATGAATGCCATCATTGAACTAGATAAAGCCAAACGAGAGATTGATGTTTCTTCGGTTGTTGATCAATTAAAAAAGGATAATGTTTTTGAATCGACGGGCGGAACGCAATATTTATTCGAATTAATCGATAATATTCCCTCCATTGTCAATGTTCAAGCTTATATTGAAGTAATCAAAGAAAAATCGGTTGAACGGGAATTGCTTAAAAAAATGCAGGAGATTTCTAACCGCATTTTAGACCATAAGCAACCATTCGCGGAATTAATTGCTGAAGCGGAAAAAGATTTTATTGACGTTATTAACAAACGAAAAACTGTTGATTTGATTCGCATTGACCGCGCTACTGACAAAGTATTAGAAATTGTGGAAGCCAATAAACAAAAAAGCACCGAAGGACTCACGGGTCTAGACACTGGTTTTAAAGCTTTAAACCGTTTGACTTTTGGATTTCAAAAAGGTGAACTAACGATTTTAGCGGCGCGTCCGGGTATTGGAAAAAGCGCGCTTGCTCTTAATTTCGCCACCAACATGTGTGAATCCATGCATGCTCACGTTGCATTCTTCTCGCTCGAAATGGGAATTGATCAATTGCTAATGCGGGTTTATGCTTCTCATTCGGGTTTAACGCTCAATAAAATTCGCGCCGGAAAACTGAATGAAACCGAAATGGCGGCCTTATATGCTGCTAAAACGAAAATTGATAAATTCCACATTTATCTTGATGAAGCGGGAGCGACGGATATTGAAGAATTGGTGACCGTTTGTCGCAAACTAAAACGCGATAACAAACTTGATTTTGTTGTTGTTGACTATTTACAGCTATTAACGACCAAACGGCATACAACAAATCGGGTTGATGAAGTATCAAAAATATCTCGTCAATTAAAAATGATGGCGCGGGAATTACAAGTTCCGGTTTTAGCTTTGTCACAATTGTCACGTTTGATTGAGCAACGTGAAGACAAGCGCCCGGTTTTATCCGATTTACGCGAATCAGGCAGTATTGAACAAGATGCCGATATTGTCATGTTTTTGCATAGGGAACCAAGCAAAGGCGACGAAGATACAACTAAAAAATATCGCAATGCAAAAACCGAATTAATCATTGCAAAAAACCGTCAAGGTGTTACTGATAGCATTTTCTTGATTTTCAAGGGCGCCCATTCCATGTTTAACCCGACGGATGAAACCAAAGATTGGGAGTGAAAATTTGTTTGAACGACTAGAACTGATGTTAAATCAGTATCAAAAACTAAATGATGATTTGCAAAATCCGGAAATTGTTGCAAATATCAAAAAAGTAACCGAATTAATGAAACAAATGCGAGCTTTGGAAAAAGTTGTCTTTGCTTATTTAAAATATAAAGAACTAACCAAAACGATTGACGATTTAACCGAATTACAGGAAAGTGAAGACCAAGAACTAGCGGAAATGGCGGCTTTGGAAAAAGAGGAAGCGCTTGTGAAACAAGAACAATTAGTTCAAGATTTAAAAGTTCTTTTGATTCCCAAAGACCCCAATGATGAAAAAGATGTTATTGTGGAAATAAGAGGAGCTGCTGGCGGTGATGAAGCCAATATTTTTGCCGGTGATTTATTCCGAATGTATTCACGCTATGCCGTTGAAAGAGGTTGGAAAATTGAAGTTTTACAGGCTGTTGAATCCGAAATGGGAGGTTTTGCCCAAATCGAGTTTATGGTCCATGGCGACAGCGTTTATTCTAATCTAAAATATGAATCGGGTTCTCATCGAGTTCAAAGAGTACCGGAAACAGAAGGAAGCGGAAGAATTCACACCTCAACGGCAACCGTCCTAGTCATGCCGGAAGCTGATGATATTGACGTTGAATTAAATTTAGACGAGGTCAGAATTGATATTTTTTGCTCGTCCGGACCCGGTGGACAAAGTGTTAACACGACTAAATCCGCTGTGCGAGCAACCCACATACCAACCGGATTAGTAGCGTCATGCCAGGATGAAAAATCCCAACATGAAAACAAAGCCCGCGCCTTAAAAATGTTGCAAACCCGCCTTTATGACAAGATTATGCAAGAGCTGCAAGAAAAAGAAGGTAAAGAACGATTATCAAAAATTGGGACTGGGGACCGTAGCGAAAAAATTCGCACTTATAATTATCCTCAAAATCGTGTTACCGACCATCGCATTGGTTTTACCATTCAACAACTCGATCGCGTCATGGAAGGTAAACTTGATTCCATTATTGAAGCCTTAATCACAGAAGATCAACATCGCATTCTTTCAAAGCAAGAATAACGGGAGGTTGAAGTGCGAGATTTACTTTACCAAGAAATCGATTTAAAAGTAATCGGTGAAAATTGGGATGCCATTAAACAAAAATCCCAAAAAGATATTATTGCGGTCGTTAAAAGCCGTTGCTATGGCTTGGGTGATCAACGGATCCCCAAGTTTTTAGAAACTATAGGATGCAAAATTCTGGCTGTTGTTGATGAACAAGAAGCTTTAAGATTGTTAGAATCAAACATAAAAACCAATGTCTTAGTATTAAATAGCGTTAGCGAAGAATTTTATCAAATGGCTAATCTTTATTCCAATCTGATTTTTTCGGTTAATTGTTTATCTGACAGTCTTTGTTTATCTAATTATTCTTTTAATCGGAAAGTTAAACTTCATGTGCAAATTGATACGGGGATGAACCGTTTAGGATTTACCAATTTAAGTGATTATTCAATGGCTCTAACGGAATTACTAAAAAATCCTAACCTTCAACTCGAAGGCCTTTACACCCATTTTGCTTCCCCGGAATATCGAGAGCAACAAGAAACGCGGTTTCGACCTTTTTTAAAGACATATCCATATAGCATTATTCATTGTGCTGCTTCTTCGACCTATGAGTATTCGAAAATCGGCAATTTTGTGAGAGTCGGGTTGGACCTCTATGGTGATGGAAGAAAACCGCATATTAAACAGTCGGTTCGTGTTGGTTGTTTTCCGCTAGCCATCAATTTTGTGAAAAAAGGCGAATCAATCGGTTACGATCAAGCTTATAAAGTTACCGAAGACATGTATGTGGCGGTTTTACCAATTGGTTACTACAATGGATTTCGTCGCAGTTTGCGAGGGATGACGGTCTTGGCGAACCAAAAACGGTATCAAACCATCGGAATTGTTTGCATGAATCATTTGTTTGTGAAAGTCGACGAACAAGTAAATATCGATACCGAATTTATCATCACGTCTTTGGATTTACCGATGTATGAATTAGCGCAATATTTGCAGACGACACCTCATGAAATTTGGTGTATGTTGAATATCGACAACAAAATCTATATTGAATAGCATTATGAAATTACAGCAATTTTGGACAAAATATAAGCAATTGGCGATGTCATTAAACAAAGAAGATACCGCTATCCGTTTTTTAATTTCGGAGTTACTGTCGTTATCGACAACCGACTTTTATTTAAAACAAGATCAAGATTTAACAAGTGAAGATCAAGAATTATTAGAACAAGCCATCAGTCGATACTTATATCAACATGAACCGGTTCAATACATTGTTGGTTATACTTATTTTTGTGATTTAAAGTTGGAAGTAAGTCCCTTTGTGCTAATTCCTCGTTTTGAAACTGAAGAATTAGTTGATTTGGTGATTAACGAAAATCATTTAAAAAGGCCAACGATTCTTGATATTGGGACCGGAAGTGGAGCCATTGCCCTTGCCCTCAAAAAGAATATTCCTGATTCCACCATCTATGCTACAGATATATCGGAAGCTGCTCTTAAAGTAGCTGCTTTAAATGCCAATCGCTTGCAATTAGATGTTCATTTTATCCAAAGCGACTTATTTGCCAACATTTCTTCAAAAGTGGATATAATTGTATCAAACCCACCATATATTGATGCTGAAGAAGAACTTGAAGCGATTGTGAAAAATTACGAACCGCATTTAGCACTATTCGCTCCCCAAAAAGGTTTGTTTTATTATGAAACCATCTTAAAACAAGCTAGGAATTATGTGAACGAAACGTTTTTAATGGCCATGGAAATTCCCATTAATCACGATGAAGAGATTCGGGAAATGGCCAACCGTTATTATTCTGATGCCAAGATAACCATTTTAAAAGACTTAAGCCATCGATCCCGAATGTTACTAATAAAATCAAAATAGAGGAAATATGAAAATTTTATTTTTGCTTGCCGCTTTTTTTACAATTGCTTTTTCCGATGATCATCAAAACGAATTTGATGATGAGGTTAATCGGGTTTATTCAACATATCGATTGGTTGATGATTATGAAAATCCTTACTATGCGATTAAATTAGTCCATGGTTTGGTTAATGATCAAATGACTTATGGAGTAAGTTTTTTTAGCAGTCAAGCCAAGCAATATTCTTTAAAAATGTCCTACCAAAATCAAGTTTATGATTTACCCTGTAATCGTCGCGGCGATATTAACATTGTCGCTCTAAACTTAAAAGAAGGCAGCACTTTTTCTTTAATTGTTTTTGATTATGACGAACACCCCCAATCACTTACCCGTTTTCAAAATATTAATGTCATTTCTAAAACGGAATTTTTGACTTTATCAAATCCGACGACGGGACTTGGAGAAGGAATGAAACCCCTGAAGTTACGAACAATTCTATCTTGGTCACCCCTGACAATTTTTTATTTCGCAATGTTATTTGTTTTTTTGATTTGCGCGTTGGTTTTAATTATTTTTTATTGGCAAAAGAAAGGCTTTTTTGAAAAAACAACGGATGAAAATATTGATAGTAAAAATACCATGTTTGATGATTTAAAAGAAGAAGACAGCCCTTTGATTCAAGAACCAATTTTAGCATCTTCCTTTGATCAAAAACCCGTATGGGAAGAAGAAGAAATACCCACGGTTGTTAATGTGAAAGAGCATCTTTCCCTTTTAGGTTTAAATACCAATTATCAAGTAATGAGCGATGGTGAAAAATTTCAAGTGATGAGTGAGCTTATTAAACTTCGCGATCAAAAACTCCTTTCAAAAGACGATTATTTAATGGAAGTAATGTTGTTATGGAAAAAATAACTTTAAATGATTTTTTAAAATTAAATAAATTCGCTTTATTGGGGAAAACTGTTTGTTTCCCGACGGATACGGTTTATGGAGTCGGCGCCCTTTTTAATGATGAGCAAGCCATCAAGAAGATTTATGCCATGAAAAAAAGGGATGCGGGAAAACCATTAGTCAACCTGTGTTCATCCATCGAACAAATAACGGATTTGCAAATCACCATTGATCGGAAAGCTCGCCAATTAATGGAAAAATACTGGCCGGGCGCACTGACAATAGTTTTGTGTCAAAATGCTCAAACCATTTCTTTTCGCATGCCGGCAAGTTCCATCGCCCTTTCCATTGTTGATCGTTTTTCATTGATGGCAACAACATCAGTGAATGAAAGTGGCGAGCCGGAATTAAATAGTTTGGACGAAATTGAGAAACGTTTTTTTGATAAAATTGATTATTTTATTTTGGATTTAGCTTCTTTCTCAAAAACCCCTTCAACCGTTGTGAAAGTATGCGAAAATGAAATAACCGTCCTTCGTCAAGGCCAAATTGATGTTTTTAAATAAATCACTACGGTGATTTTTTTATTTATTAAGAAATTAAACTGGAAAAAACGACCAAATAATAGTATAATATTGAACTAGAGGTGAAGTTATGATTATTAGCATTGCTTGTGACCATGGTGGTTACCCTTTAAAAGCTCCGCTTGTTGAGCGATTACAAGCTCGCGGGTTTGAAATTATCGATCACGGAAGTTACAGCCTTGACCGAGTTGATTATCCCGAATATGCCCAAGCCGTTTGCGAAGATGTCGTCTTGAAAAAAGCCCAGTATGGGGTTTTAATATGTACGACCGGAATCGGAATGTCCATTTATGCTAATAAATGGAAAGGCATCCGTGCCGCCCTTGTTACTAATCATGAAAGTGCTCGATTGACGCGTCAACATAATGACAGCAATATCATTACCATGGGAGCACGCTTCACAAACCTTGAAGACGCCCTCCTTTATGTGGAAACTTTCGTTAAGACTGATTTCGAAGGTGGAAGACATGAAAGAAGAGTCTGTATGATTAATGATAAGGAGAATGAAAAATGAACGGAAAAATCGTCGTCTTTAACCACCCCCTTATGCATCACAAATTATCGTTAATTCGTGATGAGAAAACCGGAACCAAAGATTTTCGCCAAACTGTTTCGGAAATTGGAACCCTCATGGCCTATGAAGTAACAAGAGATTTACCGACAACCAAGGTCATGATTAAAACACCGGTAGGAATTGCTGAATCATTTACGCTTGCGAAAGAAGTTGTCATCGTCCCAATCCTTCGGGCCGGATTAGGTATGGTTGATGGAATAACCGCCTTAATCCCAACTGCCAAAGTCGGTCATATCGGTTTATATCGTGATGAAGTAACTATGGAACCCCATCAATATTATGCGAAATTTCCTTCCATCATTAAAGATGCGGTTGTTTTAATCGTTGATCCGATGTTAGCGACGGGAGGAAGTGTTTCCAAGGCCATTGAATTAATTAAAAACACGGGAGCAACAAATATAAGTTATGTCGGAATTGTTGCCGCCCCCGAAGGAATAAAACGGATTCAAAGGGATCATCCCGATGTCAATATTTTTGTTGCGGTTGTTGATGAGAAGCTAAATGAGCATGGTTATATTGTTCCTGGTTTAGGTGATTGTGGCGATCGACTGTACGGTACAAAATGAAACAAAACTGGATTAAATCCAGATTTTTGCTTTTTATAAAAAGACGATGTTTTTTAAATGTTTTTTTCATTGTTTTTAGTATATTTCCATAGTATAATAATTACGAAAGTTTACGAAGGGTATGAACATATGTTTACAAGGAATGTAACCAAGGTCATTTTGCTTGTTATGATTGACATCATTATCATTGTTGGGGTTTACTTTTTGGGGTTGGAGTACATCGCCCGTGATAATGCTTTGGTTGGGTGGAAACTAGTATCATTATTTACCATTTTTGTGGTCGTAAAATTGTTTGTGTATTTCTTTACAAAATTGTATCATTTTTTATTTGACCATGTTGGAGCACAAGAATTTATGCGAATTGTTTTTGCGGCAACATTGTCTAATTTTGTGATTTTTTTTGTGTTGTTTTTATCAAAGTATGCCGAAATTAAGTGGTACTTTTTTTTGTTTACGACGCCATTAGAAATTTTGTTAATGACGGCCGTTAGGTTTTATCGAAGAATTCGTCGAAGAATTGTCAATGCCACCATTTTAGGTGCGCAGAACAAATTCATAAATACCATTATTGTCGGTGCCGGTTCCGCGGGACGGTTAGCTTTAGAAGAAATTGAAAAAAATAATCATTTGCATAATAAAGTCGTTTTGTTTGTTGATGATGATGAAAGCAAGTTTCACAAACAAATGTGCGGTGTTGAAATAATCGGCCCCGTAACCAGTATTCCGGAATTAATCGATAAATATGATGTAAAAGAAGTAGTAATCGCCATCGCCAGTCTAGATAAAGCGCGATTAAGTGACATTATCGAAATTGTATCAACCAAGCAAGTTAAAATTAAGCGATTACCATTAATGCTTGAAGATCAAGAAGATGACAAGCGAAAAATCATTGATGTTAGAATTGAAGATTTATTAAATCGAGGTGTAATTCAACTTGATAACCATGGTTTAAACGAATTAATCAACGGAAAAACCGTTTTAGTTACCGGTGGTGGGGGATCGATTGGTTCCGAATTAACCGAACAAATTTTAAATTATAATCCCAAGCAATTAATTATTTTTGATATTTACGAAAACACTACTTATGAAACGCAAGTCAGTCTTTCCAAGAGGATTAATAATGAAAAATTGACGACCGAATTAATTGTTTTAATTGGTAGTGTTTATAATGATGTGAGACTGGAAAGCATTTTTGAAAAATATGCTCCTGAAATTATTTTTCATGCGGCTGCTTATAAACATGTTCCGCTTATGGAAGATAACGCGGTTGAAGCCGTAAGAACCAACATTTTAGGCACATATAATGTCGCATCACTAGCCAATAAATATCATGTGAAAAAAATGATTCTCATTTCAAGTGATAAAGCGGTTCGCCCAACCAATGTTATGGGAGCGACAAAAGCCGTATGCGAGCGCATTATTCAATATTTTGATGCCATCAGCGAGACAAACTACGCCGCCGTTCGTTTTGGCAATGTCCTCGGAAGTCATGGCAGTGTTGTTCCTTTATTCAAAAAACAAATCGAAGAAGGTGGCCCCGTTACCATCACTCATCCCGATATTACCCGTTTCTTCATGACCATTCCTGAAGCAGTCAGTTTGATTTTGCAGTCGGCTGTATATGCCCAGGGGGGAGAAATCTTTATTTTAGATATGGGTGAACCGGTTAAGATTGTTGATTTAGCTTATAAAATGATTCGATTGAGCGGTCTTGTGCCTGAACAAGACATCAAAATAAAATTTGTGGGATTACGTCCCGGCGAAAAATTGTATGAAGAATTATTGTTGGATGTTTCCAAACACATTAAAACCGCTAATGATAAAATCTATATTGATAAAAGGCAAGAAATCAGCCAAATTGAAGAATTTATGACAAAAGTTCGAGAGCATTTAGACTGCGTTGATAATGAAAAGATGAAGCAACTGGTTCAAAGCTTAATTAAAGCTTATAAAATTGATTACAATCATAATAACAATCACTAAACCAAGTTTAAACTTGGTTTTTTAATTGTAAATTGCTTTTTTGCTTTCATAAATGTTATAATAAAATCAGTAAGGGAGCAAGAATATGAAAATATATACTCGAACAGGTGATGAAATGCAAACCAGCGTTATTTCCAAACGCGTTTATAAAGATGATCCACTTGTGGAATGTTTAGGAACAATCGATGAATTGCAAGCCCATTTAATGCTGTGCACACATTATGTTGATCAAAAAAAGCAAGATCTATTGCGTCATCTTGCTTCCGATTTGTTTTCTTTCAGTGCCGATTTGCTGAAAGTAGGAACACCGCGTCTTGGGGATTCGCATGTTACCAATTTAGAAAAAACCATCGATGATTTGTCAGCGTTAATCGCTCCGCAAACTGGGTTTCTTTTGCCTGGTACAACCATTGCCAATGCGCAAATTCATATCGCCCGTACCATAGGAAGAAGGCTTGAACGAGCTTTGGTAGCTTATGCCAGAAAAGAAGAAACGGCACCGATTTTATTAAGGTATATTAATCGATTATCTGATTTATTATATGTTTTAGCAAGGAGTGTGGAATAATAAGTGTTTGAAAAATTGATTTTCATGACCTATCTATTGATTTTTTTAGGTCTCATTCCCATTAATTATAAAGCGCTGATGGCTCTTGATTTCTCACAATTATTTCAAAGAAATTCATCATGGCAAATCAAATTTGTTTGTGGAATTTTAAGTGTGGTTTTGGCTTTCCTTATGGCTTTTTCTTTTATTACAACCATGGAATATATTCGTTCCTTGTTTTAAAAAAATCTTCCGTTACGGAAGATTATTTTTTTAAGTCGATGGTGCTTGCTTGCCAAGCGACGATGAGGGCCAAGAAGAGTCCCAAAAGGCCGATAATGGGTAAGTAAAAAGTAAATAATGATGGTGAAGAGAAGAATAAAGCCGTTTGCTTGCTTAAAAAGGTGGTAATATTTTGGAAAAACACACTAATTAAAAGCAGTGCCGCTGAATAAATAAAAACCCAACCAAAATGAACTTTTCTTAATATTAAAGACATTAAATTAGCCATTAAAAAGATCACAAAATGAAGCCCGAAGATTAGCAAAAAAGTTGTTATTTTCAAATAAGGAAAAGGGACAGTATAAGCAACTAAAACGCCATTTTTGGTTTCTTTGGTAATGGATAAAAGCAGAAAAACCAGCAAAGCGAAAGCTGTTTTATACAACGCATTCCCCAAACCAAAAACCAAACTGCTTAAGAAGAAACCAAAGCGATTGGTTTTAAGATTTAAATAATGGTCACATAAATGGTTATATTCATAAAATCCTAAGGTGAAGGACAAAAGCAAATTAACAACGATGAAAAAAATGGTGAAATAATAAAAAATCCCCAAATCATTTAACATAAAAACAGTTATAAGCGTTGCCGACGTCATTAAAAAGAAGGAAACCAAAAAAATTTTTCGATAAGAATAATAATGTAATGCGAAAGGCTTAAATAAATTCATATTATATTCCTTTCATTTCTCGTAAATTAATCAAATAGATGAAAACTTTTTGAATCGGAACTTCTGAAATCTTAATTAAGTACTTTTGATATTTACGAACTTCATCTTTTGTAAGTTTTTTGCGGATACAAACAGTGAGATTGTTATCCCGCTCTTCGACACCGATGATCTTCATTCCGGTAATTAAGGATTTTAAAACTTCGGTTTTTCCACTTAAATACTTAAAGCTACCTTTTATTTCATCGGTTGTAAAGTTTTCAAACAATCTGCCTTTATCAAAAAAAAGAACTTTATGAACAATCGATTCAATTTCGTCGATGTAATCGGTGGATAATATCAACGTTCTTGGGTATCTTGTGTGATGGGTATAAACAAAATTGAAGAAATCATAACGATCCTTGGCATCAACATCATCTAAAGGATTCTCAAAAACCGTTATGTTTGCTCTGCTGGCTAGACCCAAAATCCCCAATAATAACTCTTTTTTGTTTGAAAACAATTTATAATAGTGAGTATTTGGCTTGATTTGGAAGAAATTCATCAGTTCATAAGCGTAACCATTGTCCCATTTGGGATAAAAAGAAGCCATAAGTTTGCATATTTCACAAATTGATAAGTGACCGGGGAAACTCATCTTTTTTGATATAAAACATATTCGTTTAGCCATTAAAGGATTATTATAAAGAAGTTGTCCGTCCAGGAAAACTTGACCCTCATTCGGCTTTGTTTTTGTAGAAATCAGGTTTAGTAAGGTCTCTTTTCCGGAATCACTTTTCCCAACAATAGCATAAATTTGGTTGTCAAGAAAATTATAAGTAAAATTAATGACCGAAGGATGTTTTCGATATAATTTTGTTACGTTTTCACAAACTAATACTGACATAATTTCCTTGTTTCCTTATTGTTTTGATAGGTAAAGTATACACTGAAAACAAGGATAAAGCAAATAAATACTTTTTAAAAGGCCAAATAACCACCTCATTTATTTATAAAATTGACTTTTTTTTGTAAAATTAAAACAAAAAACCTTAATTTTTAAATTTAAGGTTTTTCATAATTTTCTTGTTTGCTCGTGTTAGTCTCAGGGACTTTTATTTATACGCTTTGAAGCTCAAAATGTATTCTAGGGGAAATTTAAAGGGTTTTAAAGGACATTAATCACACCCTTAAAAATTTGTTTCTTTTTTTACAACGAAAATGGAATTTTTAGTTTGGTCTTTCAATTGACGGATTAATTCATCAACTTCATGATCGGGAACTAAAAGAGTAAGCGAGATGGTTGTATTAAAAGATTTGGATATTTCTTGGTAGTTTGATGTGAGTTTTTGTACAAAATGATGATAAGAATATTCATATTCTAAAAAGATTTCTTGATAGTCAAAAATCGGCAAAAAGGTGGCGTTTTCGAGTGCCAGCGCCACACTTGAACCATAGGCGCGAACTAAACCGCCCGCTCCCAGTTTGATTCCTCCGTAATATCTTATGACAACGGCAAGAATATTGGTCAAGCTGTGTTTATTTAGGATTCCGTAAATGACACTTCCGGCCGTATTACTTGGTTCACCGTCATCGGAAAACTTTGAAAGAGGCTGATTTTTTCCGATAATATATGCAAAGCAATGATGAGTTGCTTGATAATGTGTTTTTTTAATCGCTATCAGGTTTTCTTTGGCTTGTTTCACGGATGTTACCGGAATTAATTGGCAAATAAAACGGCTTTTATTGATTGTTTGTTCAAATGTTTGGGCTAATGCGATTGTTTTCATAATATCACCAAGGTCATTATAAACAAAAAGAGCGTTAAATAAAAGGCTTTTTTCGATGAGTTAAAAAAACCAATAAAAATATAGTAATTTTTGGGGATTTATTATATAATGAATTAAAGTTAAATAAAAAAAGTAAAGGAGTTTTTGATACTGTGGTTAATATGGAACAATATTTAGACAGAGGAAAAGAAGTTTTAAAGATATTAATTAACAATGGCTGTGAGGCTTATTTAATTGGTGATGTTGTATGTAATACCATCCTCCAAATTCCTTTTTTGGAAGTTGAAATGACCACAAATGCGACCCCTGACATGGTAAAAGGGATTTTTTCGCTTGCGAAAGTCGAACCGGAAACCGAAGGTCGCGTCCGACTGTTTTACAATGGTTACGAATTTATTATTTCCACCTTCCGAGTTGCCGATAAGCATCGCGATAATCGTTCCCCTTTGCGTATCCATTACTCAAAAGATTTACATGATGAATTAGCTTGCCGCGATTTCACAATCAATGCCATTGCCATGAGCCATGCTGGTAAACTAACCGATGCTTATAAAGGGTTTGAAGACATAAAGAAAAAAGTCATTAAGACAATTGGGAATCCCAAAGTACGATTTGGTGAAGAACCGCTCCTTATTTTAAAAGCGCTTCGTTTAGTCAGTGAACTTGGGTTTAAAATTCATGGAAAAACTTTATCGGGAATGAAAGCTAAAGCCAAACTGATTGCCAAATTACCGGTTGAAGCCCTCATGCCGGAATTAAAAAGGATTTTTGCAGGAAAATATTTTAAAAAAGCCCTCACTAATTTAGTTGACTGTTCATTGCATCGTTATATTCCAACCATTGGGAAAGAATTAAAACGCCTAAATAATCACTTTAAAGTACTTCCGGTGGATATGTTTTTAGGGATTGCTTTTGTTCGCAATCATGCTTATTCACAAGAGTGGGATAGTTTCGCAACCGATGCCGAAGCTTTAAAAAAAGTTGTCGAATTAGCTTTAGCAACCCCAAAGAGTAAGTATGATAACCTTATTTTGTACAAAAACGGTTTACAAACCAGCTTGGATGCCAACGTAATTAATGCTTATTTAAAGAAAGCCAAAAACCTTCAAAAACGAATTAAAAAAGATTATTCATTATTACCGATTACCAAAAAGGATGAATTGAAATTTCAAGAAAAAGATATTTTAGAGTTAACTAATCAACAGGCTGGTGATTATACTAAGCAGATTGAAGAAAACATCATCATCAAAGTTTTGAAAAACGAGCTGGTTAACGAATATGATACTTTAAAAATTTATGCCATTAATCAACTTCGGGAAATGGGAATTCTTCCGTCACTGTCGATTGATAACCAAAAAACAGTTGTGGAAACAGAGCCGATAAAAGCTTACTTGCATGTTGAACCGGTTATGACACCTTCCCAAAATCAAGAACCAGTTATTATCAAATCGCAAGAAACGCCTACTAGTTACCCAACGGAACCGGTTTTTTCTCAAGAGCAACAACGGATTGCCAATGAATTAAAACAAGCCGAACCGATCATGCAAAGCTATACGGAACTGAAAATTGATCAAATTGAAAGAAAGTTATACGAGCAAGAAAAGCGGCTTCAAGAAAAAGATGCGAAAATCCGCGAACTTGAACGCCAAGCTTTACAAATGAAGTTAGAACAGGATGTCAACAATTTAGTAGGCCAAAATTTAGAAATGCTCAAAGATATGAATTATATCGATAAAAACAGTGAAAAAGTAATGATGTCGAAAGAACTAAAGGATATTTATAAAAACTTAATTACCAACGTTGATCCTAAATATCGTCCCATAAAAGAGGATAAGCATGACAAAGAAAATTAAAGATTTTGGAGTTGGTGAAAAAGCCACGTTATTTTTACGCTTTTCCGATGTTCAAATTAAAAAGACGAGCACCAATGCCGACTATGCAACTATGTTAGGTTTTGATGGAACCGACTTAATCGAAGTTAAAATGTGGTCTTTCAGCGAAGAAAAAAAGCAAATTTTAAAAACCGGTGAGATTTACGAAGCCACCGGCACAATGAAAGATTATCAAGGCAAAATGCAGTTTAATGTTACCGATTTTCGTTTAGCCATGGAATCAGAAATTAATCGCTCCGACTTTTATGAGTATGCGAAACTTGATGAAGAAACTTTGAAAGCCGAAATTGTCAATTACGTCAATCGCATTGATAATGAAACGATAAAAACAATTGTTTATAAATTGTTGAAAAAATATTTTTTAGATTACTTTTTATTTCCCGCGGCGATGAATGTTCATCACAATTATTATTCTGGTTTAGCCTACCATGTTTTTTCAATGTTAAAAGTCAGCGATGCTTATTTGAATCTCTATCCTTTTTTAAATCGCAGCTTGGTTTATGGTGGCATTATTCTTCATGATTTAGGGAAATTGGTCGAACTAAGCGGCCCTAAGGGCACAACTTACACCAAAGCAGGCAATTTACTTGGTCATATTACCATTGGCGCCAATCTTCTTCATGAAGTAGCCAGCAGTTTAAATGTTCTTGAAACAGATGAATATTTAAGTTTAGCGCACATGGTAATTTCTCATCACGGATATTTAGAATATGGATCGCCAAAAGAACCGATTATCCCGGAAGCAGCGCTTTTGTTTATGCTTGATTTTGCGGATTCACGTTTAGGAGCACTTGATAAAGAAGCGACCAATACGGCTAAAGGGGAATACACCAATCCGATTATCGCCTTTGATCGCAAGACGTTTTACATTCCTAAACTATAACTTACCCTCCTTAAAGAGGGTTTTTTATTTGAAATCCAACAAATACATGTTAAAAACTAGACTTTACTTTGTTTATATGATATAATAATGACCAAATAAAACGAAAAATTGTGAGGTGTTGTTTTTTGGAACCGCTCGAGCCCCTGCTCTTGAATTTGAATCTTAGTTATTTTTCTGATCATTTAGCTTTAAATATCGGATTGCTGATTTTATTAATTTTTTTATTGATGGCTTCAGCGTTTTTTTCGTCGACAGAAACAGCTTATTCAAGTGTGAATATTATTCGTTTGCGCAACTATATGGAAGAAAAAAAGAAAGGCGCAAAAAAAGCTGTTTACATTGCGGAGAAATTTGATATTACTTTAACAACGATATTAATTGGGAACAATTTTGTGAACATTTCAGCAACAACGATTGGAGCTTTTATTTTAGGAAAAACGATTGTTAACCCAACCGTTGCCAATATTATCAACACGATCGCGATGACGATTATTGTGTTAATATTCGGTGAAATTCTTCCCAAATCCTATGGCAAAGCCAACCCCGAAAAAGTCGCATTACATGCGGCCAGTACGATGTATTTTGTCATAAAGTTGTTGTGGCCGATTTCATATTTGTTTTCCAAACTAAATGACAAAATCAAGGCAAAACGTGGCGATAAAACGAACCCTTATGTAACTGAAGAAGAATTAGAGTCCATCATTGATGTTATGGAAACTGAAGGCGTCATCAATGAAGAAGATGCCGAATTAATTCAAAGCGCGATTGGCTTAAATGAACGAACGGTTTTCGATATCATGACCCCGCGCGTGGATGTTATCGCCATCGATATCAATGATTCCTTAGAATCCATTAAACAATTATTTTTTGAACATCAATTTTCAAGAATGCCTGTTTACCACGATGATAAAGATCATATCTTAGGCGTTTTAAGTGAACGTGATTTCTTTACCGCTCTTCTTAAAAAAGAACCTATTGACTTATCAAAGATGATCTCGGAACCATACTTTGTTTCGAAAAAAACCAAAGTTAATGATTTAATCAAAGATATGCAAAAACTTAAGAAACATTTCGCGATTGTGGCTGATGAATACGGTGGAACAAGCGGCATTGTGACCATGGAAGATGCCTTAGAAGAATTAGTCGGTGAAATCTACGATGAATTTGATGATGAAGCCGATTTAATTATCTCGCCAATAAATGATAATCATTATCTGTTATCAGCAAATATGGAATTAGAAGATTTATTTGAGTCATTAAAACTAGGCCCGATGCCAAACTCTAATTATGGGACTGTTGGTGGCTTTGTTTATGAATTGTGTGAAGATTTACCGATTGAGGGCAAATCGTTTCACTATCTTTCAACCTATGAAGAAATTGATTTGGAAAACCCGGTGGAAATAAAGTATGATTTGGAATTCATCGTTAAGAAAGTCGAGAATCGACGCATTCGAAGTGTTGAATTAAAAATAACCAAAATTTCGGAATAACCACTTCGTGTGGTTATTTTTTAAACAAAACCTTGCCGCAAATGGCGGTTTTGAAAAGAGTAAAAAAACATTTACAATCAGACTAAAAAGTAGTAAAATATGTATGTTGTATTAAAAAAGAGTATATAAGTACTTTTGTAATAATTATTAAGGAGTGAAAAATAATGAATAGTAAGTCAGTAATCAAACGAACACTGCCACTTGTCATAGTATTGTTGGTGATTATTGGAATTGCCATTTCTTGCACGGTTTTTAACCGTGAAGAAGTAGTTCCGGCCATCACTGATGCCAATGGTGAGTACTTAACCATAACTGAAGGAGATCGTACTTATTCGATTTCAAAACAAAAAATGTACGAACAATTAAAGAAAACTTTTGGCCAAACAACTTTACTAGATGAAATTGACAAAAACCTCTTAAGGGCTCTTCCGAAAGACAGCACCAATTATTGGGATGCTATTACTGATGCTGAAATTGATCAAGCGATTGAGGATGCCATTTTTCCTGATGGTAAAGATGATTTAACAGTCGATGAAATCCAAGAAAAAACCGATGATTATTATGATAACTTGTTTGCAACCAAAGGGTTACGCACGGATGTATTGGTTCGTGATTATCACCGCTTGACATTAGCGAAGAAACTATATGCTCGTGATCAATTAGAAGAAGCGATTGCGAAAGCCGATGCCGATGCAGCAGCCGATACGACCCTTGATCCATACTTTACGGATGATGAGATTACCACTTATTATGATGCCAATTATAAAAATGGTTATTGGACAATCATTGTTCCGTTCGATACTCAAGTGGAAGCAACGAATTTACTTGACCAATTAGGATATTCAATCCACGAAAAAGATGCCAACAGTACAACGGACTTTTCACGATGGGTAAAAGATGTTGCGGGTGTTGAAACGACTTTAACTCCCTATGAAGTTGTGAAAGCCTTCATAGATATGTATAATACGGTTTATTCTCATCAAGTGGAAGGTTATCCAAACAGTACATTATCCCTTATCAAGGATACTCAATATACGGAAACTGTTGTGGGAACAGATACGAAGATTAGCTTTAACACCGAGATTTCGGATGTTGATGAAGCAAAAAACATGTTGTATTATACCTATGATGAAATGATTGATTATCAAAGCGAAATTGAAAACTACATTAAACGCACCATGAAAACTTCTTATGAATCAAGTACCGATACCGTTTTGACGTCAAGTTCAACTTGGTACACCCCAACCATTCGCAGTTATAATTCCGGAACATTATATTGCTTCATTTTAAAAATAGTTGAAGAGGTTGCTCCTGATCAAGAAGATGTCATTGATGAAATAAAAGATGCTTTATTTGAAAAAGAATTAACGGATACTTATATTTCTACGGAAATGGTAAAATTGCGTGCTGAAAATGATATCTTGTTTTATGACCCGGATTTAGAAGCTGCTTATGTTAAGACCGCTTCATCATTTAAACAAACCCATCCGACCAGCAAGGAAGAAAGCAAAACATTAGTTGCGAAAATCGGCACAACCGAATATTCAGCCGATGACTTATTTGATTTAATTGATAAATACTATGGCATTACCTTGGCTTATGCAGAAATCAATTATGAAAGAATGTTAAGCAACCTTGATTTTAATAAAATTTATGATTATTATTTACAAGATTCTTCGGATAAAGAAAGAATTCTTGATGCAGATAAATGGGAAAGCATTATTATTGAAGCGAACAATTTAAAAAACAACTTTGTTGCCAATGCTTATGCTTCTTACGGTTTCAGTTCCACTTATGGATGGTCTAATTTTATCCGGGATGTTTATGGAGCCAGCGATGACAAAGAATTACTTTATTCTTTACTTTATCAAAAAGTAAAAGCCGATTATTCAGCAAAACTTGGCGATGTTACGGAAATAGTTGACACTGATGCTTTATGGACAACTTATAATACAAAAATGCAAAACATTATTAATGAGTTTTATAGCGTTTCAGGAATCCAATTGTTAATCAGCGTTACCGACGAAGAAGGAAACCGTGTTGATCCGGTTGATTGGACCGTTTATCAAAACACTTTAGCAAAACAACTATATGAACAAATTTGGACTTATATGCGTGAGATTCCCGGTGAATCAGCTGCAAAATTCCAAGAAATAGCGACCGCCTTTAAAGAAGCGCCACGTTTCTTAGCGACAACTCCTCAAGATTTGGGTTCCCAACCAGCTGGATTTGGTTATGTTTATCGTGGGATCATTGAAGTTGCGAAATTTAAAACCGCGGGTTTGGATGTGGAATACAGTGATTTAGGGACTTATACCAATACCGATGAAGCGGATTTAGCGCCGGTGGATGCCGCCAAAATCATTTGGAATTCGGTTTCTGATAAACCATCAACCGAACACATTCCATATTTGAATGAAGCTGATAACCTTGGTGTTTGGACTTATTTGGTAACTGAACACGGATATCATGCCTATATTAATACAGCTGTAAATGCCATTGCCACTTGGGATGCTGAAAATGATACGGTTTTACCGACATTGCAAATGGTTAAAACATATTTAGAAGATAATGCAAGCGAATATTTACTTGATGAGAACGGCGATGAAACGGATGTTGCCTTTACCACAGCGATGAAGACCGCCGTAACAACTTTCTTCACACCAATTCAAAGTGAAATTACTGGTTCTTATTATCCGAATATTAAATTATTTACCGAAATGAAAACCTTGAATATTACCTTTAAAATGGGGAATTACACAAGTGCTGAATTTAATCAATATCTGGACTTACAAATTGCTTCAAGTTACGATAATTTAAATTATTTCGCTTTCGGCGAATAACAGCAAAGAAGACCTTGGGGAAACCCGGGGTCTTTTTAAATAAATCTTGAAAAAAGCATTAAATATGTGTATAATAGTTAAGAGTAAAAAATGAGGAATAAATATGAAATTTTGTACGATTGCTAGTGGATCAAAAGGCAACATGACTTTTGTTTCTTCAAACGCGACCAAAATTGTCATTGATGCGGGAATTTCCCATCTTGAAGCCGAAAAAAGACTTGAGGGGAAAGATATTGACTTAAACAATTTAGATGCCGTGTTGGTTACTCACGAGCATGGTGATCATGTCAAGTTCTTAGCAACTTTTCTCAAAAAAACGCATGCTCATTTATATATTAGTGCTTTATCTTATCAAAAACTCGATCAAGACACCAAGAATCGGTTAACCAATCATCAAGTCCATTTTATTGAAGCTAACAAGCGATACCAAATAAAGGATTTTGAGTTTTTAACACTCAAACTATCCCATGACAGTGCAAATATTTTTGGGTTCGTTTTTATTGAAAAAGCCATTAGGTTAGCTTATATTGCCGATACCGGTTTCTTTCCGTTACATTATCTTGATTTAATTAAACAAGTTGATGGGTTAATCATCGAATCAAATCACGATGTGGAAATGCTGTTGGAAAGCAGTCGACCGACCCTTTTGAAAGAACGAATTCTTTCTCCCCTTGGACATATGTCCAACTTTATTTGCCAACAAATCTTAAGTGCGATCATAACTGATCGTCATCGGGTGATTTTACTCGCCCACATTAGTGAAGAGTGTAATGACCTAGACATCATTAAAAGGGATATCATTGATACTATTCCCAAAAGCGCCCACCTTGAAGTTGCCGTTGCCATGCAATGGGAACCTTCAAAAGTTTATGAATTATAATTTTTATTTAAGGCAAGGAGAATACCTATGAAAAAAATACTTTTTACCCTCTTGTTACTGTTCGTTGTTACAACAAGTTTTGGATGTAAAAACGAAAACAACAATTTACCATCCATCTCTAATCCAACCAGTGATTACTTTACGGTAGTTGAGGGGGGAACAACTTATTCCACAACTCGGGAAACGATTTACAATCGTCTTAAAAACCAAGTTGGGTTAACAACGATGCTTGATATGATTGATACGGATTTACTAAAAGCAACCAGTAAAGATAGTACCAATTATTGGGATGCCATCACCACGGAACAAATATTAACGGCCATTGATGAAGCAGTTTTCCCAAGTGGAAAAGAAGGACTAACGGAAGAAGAAATTAATGAGCAATTAGATAATCATTATAATTCATTACTATTAAACTCAGGTTTGTTAGCGATGAGTGATATTCATGATTATTACCATTTAACATTAGCCAAGAAATTATATGTGGAAGACATTGTTAGAGCCCGTTATTCGGAAAAAGATTTTACCGATACCGAATATGAAAACACCTATAATAATTCTTATAAACCAACCTATCATGCGCTAATTGTGACTTATCCAACGCAAAAAACAATGGATGATGCCTTATTACAATCGGGTGTGAAAATCGTTGGTGGTGTATGGCAATCCGCTAGTACGCAAGTAGCACTGACTAATCAAGAAGTAGTCGCAACCCTAATTGCACTTTATAACAATCAACATGCTCATGAAGTACCCACTTATCCGGTTGCTACTTTAAGTCTAGTTGACGGAGAACATTATGCTTCTACCTCCGGAACAATTGCGTTTGATTTAGATAAAATTGATAATTTAGAATACACTTATTCAGAATTAAATAACTTCCAAGTGGAATTGATAAACTTATTCAATAAAATGGATAGCTATCCGGGAACAGATTTTTACACTAGTACCCCGAAAGTTTATAAAAACGGGTCACGTTATTTATTAGCGATGAAGATTGCCCAAAATCAACCAACTTTGGAAAGTGTAAAATCCGAAATTCGTGAAAAGTTAATTAAAGCAACGGTTACCTCGACTTTAATTGAAACGGAAACAATTAATTTAAGAGCCGCACATGGTTTGAAAATATATGATAATCCGCTGGAAACAACCTATGTTTCAAAAGTCGAAACAGCTAAATTAACTTTTAAAACAACGAGAAAAACAAGTAATAATGTTGTCTGTGAAACAGATGTTGAAGAATACACGGCTGATGATTTGTTTGAAAAAATGAACCGTCACTATGGAATTAACATTTCGATTAGTGAACTTGATTATTTACGTTTGATTAACAGTCGCTCTTTTAACAACATTTATAACATAGATACTAAAACGATTTTAGACCAAACCGCTTGGGATGTCATTTTGCAACAAGTAAAAGATGAAAAAGCCAATTTCAACAATGATGTTTATGCTGATTATGGCTATCCTAAATCCTATGGTTGGACTAAATTCTTACAAAACATCTACAGTGTCAGCAGTGAAGAAGAATTAGCTCATTATTATTTATATTTAGAGATTCGTGATCGCTATACGGAATCGCTTGGCGATTTAAGCGAAGCAACATCCACAACCCCAATGTGGTTGTTCTACCAAGCCCAAATGCAAAAAATGGTTGATGATTATTATAAAGTTAAAGGCGTTCATCTGTTAATCGCTAAGTATGAAGGAACAACCATGGTTAATCCCGAAGAATGGACGGAAAACCAAATTGCGATGGCTGAAGAATTCTATCAAGCAATCATGAACTACTTAAAAACCGAATCAGGAACATATATCGAAAAATTGCAAGCTTTGGAATTAGCTTTTGAAAAAGCTCCGGTTTTTGTTGCCAGCAAACCACAAACAACAGCCGGACAAGATGTGATTGCGGGAATAAACTATACTTATAAAGGAATCGAAATTTCCAAATATAAATCAGCCGGTTTGAGCATTATATACCAAGATTTAGGCACTTTCGCAAATGGAACCATGGTTGCCAAATTCTCAGATGCCGTAAGAGTTTTATGGAAAGCTAATCCTACTTCGAAGACCCCGACTGTTTATGGATTGAACCCAACTAATCTAGGGGTTTGGTCATATATTGTCACCGAGTTTGGTTATCATGTGTATGTCAATTTAGAGAGCTTTGCCTTAAGTGGTTGGGAAGTTAACAAATACATTCCAACTCTTGAACAAATCCAACTGTATATTGAAGATTCAACAACCGATGGATTAACAACTGCTCAAAAAGCGGCGATTACAACTTACTACATGCCGATTAAAACGGAATTAGTCGGGCAAAACAATGTCTCAGCTAATTCTTATCGTCAAATGATGGCAGCAAATATCAATTTCCAAATGCCTACTTTCACAAACGCTGATTTCTTAAGACAAATGCAAGCCAAACTTGAGACTTATGAAGACCAATTAAAATATCGATAAACCAAAACTCCGGTTATTCCGGAGTTTTTATCAAATGATTTATTCTTGAAAAAATACGATTTATAACGTATAATCATATAATATAAGAGGAAAAAACATGAGTGTATTTAAACTGCATAGTGACTATGTTCCAACTGGGGATCAACCTGAAGCCATCAAGAAATTAGTCGGTAATTTAGAAATTGGCGCCAAAGAACAAACGCTTTTAGGAGCAACCGGAACGGGAAAGACGTTCACTATTGCCAATGTCATTGCGCAAATCGGAAAAAAAACGTTAGTTTTAGCTCACAATAAAACGTTGGCTGCGCAATTATATAGTGAATTAAAAGCCTTTTTTCCGGAAAACCGGGTTGAATATTTTATCTCTTATTATGATTATTATCAACCAGAAGCTTATGTTGCGAAAAAAGATTTATATATTGAAAAGGATTCCGATATCAATGAAGATATCGATCAAATGCGTCACAGCACGGTGAGTTCTTTAATGGAACGGGACGATGTGATTGTTGTTGCCAGTGTTTCTTGTATTTATGGAATTGGTGATCCAGAAGATTATAAGGGGAAAATCTTAACGGTTCGTCAAGGTCAAGTTATCAGACGTGAAGAACTAATGGAACGACTAATCAACATGCAGTATGAACGCAATGATTATGATTTTAAACGTGGTTCTTTTCGAATAAAAGGAGAATCTTTAGATATTATTCCCACTTATGAAAAAGACCAAGCCATCAGATTGGAATTCTTTGATGACGAGATTGAAAAAATTAAAATAATTGATACCGTAACCGGACGAGCACTTGTGGAAAAAACGATTGCCAATATTTTTCCGGCAACGCTTTTTGCGATCGGTGATGAAAAATTAAAAGAAGCCATTCGAAGAATTAAAGAAGAACTGGCGGAACGAATTACTTATTTTGAAAACAATAAGAAATTACTTGAAGCCGAACGTATTAAACAACGAACAGAGTATGATATCGAAATGCTTGAAGAAGTTGGTAGTTGTAGCGGTGTTGAAAATTATTCCCGTCACTTAAGTTTAAGAGGCGAAGGAGAAACGCCTTATACGTTACTGGATTTTTTTGCGAAAGACTTTTTATTAGTGATTGATGAATCCCATGTTACTTTGCCTCAGGTTCGTGGTATGTATCACGGAGACCGTTCCCGAAAGCAAAGTTTAGTTGATTATGGATTTCGCTTACCATCAGCTTTAGACAATCGCCCGTTAACTTTTTCGGAGTTCTACGGGAAACTTGATCAAATCATCTATGTCAGTGCCACCCCCAGTGATTTTGAGAAGAACCGCAGTCTTAGTGTTGTTGAACAAATCATTCGACCGACGGGTTTACTCGATCCACTGGTTGAAGTCAGACCGACGGATGGCCAAATTGATGATTTAATTAAAGAAATAAACCAGCGGATTTTAGCAAATGAACGCATTCTAATTCTTACCTTAACGATTAAAATGAGTGAAGACCTAACAAAATACTTAAAAGAACTAGATTACAAAGTTGCTTATTTACATTCAGAAATAAAATCACTTGAACGTCTGGAAATAATCAGAGCACTTCGTCAAGGTAAATTTGACATTCTGGTGGGAATCAATTTGTTGCGTGAAGGATTAGATATTCCGGAAGTATCTTTAATTGCTATTTTAGATGCCGACAAAGAAGGCTTTTTAAGAAGTGATACTTCTTTAATTCAAACGATTGGTCGGGCCGCTCGAAATGTTAACGGGAAAGTAATTTTATATGCCAATACGGTGACGGGTTCGATGGAAAGAGCGATTGTGGAAACATATCGCAGGCGATTTATCCAAGATGAGTTTAACAAAAAAAACAACATTACACCAAAAACCATTTTTAAACATATCAGTGATAATATTGTGATTACCCGCGAGATTAAAGAAGATAAGAGTTTTGTTGACATGACATCACTTCAAGAAATGAGCAAACTTGAAAAACGCAATCTCATTCTTAACTTAGAAATACAAATGAAAGAAGCCGCAAAGAAACTTGATTTCGAACAAGCCATGGCGTTACGCGATATCATCTTTGAACTAAAAGCGGATTTACGGTAATAAAATGAAGAAAAAAGTAGTTGTAGGATTATCCGGTGGCGTTGACAGTGCGGTTGCTTGCATCAATTTGCTTGAACAAGGCTATGAAGTCATCGGCGTCTTTATGCGCAATTGGGATTCTTCTCTTAACAATGATGTGTTAGGTAACCCTCATTTATTTGATGATGTTTGCCCTCAAGAAAAAGATTATCTTGATGCTCTAAACGTTGCTAATAAATTAGGAATCCCCTTTTTAAGAATTGACTTTGTTCAAGAATATTGGGATGAGGTGTTCCAATATTTCTTAAATGAATATCGACTTAATCGCACCCCTAATCCCGATATCTTATGTAATAAAGAAATAAAGTTTAAAGCTTTTTTAAATAAAGCGATGGAGCTAGGAGCGGATTATATCGCCATGGGCCATTATGCAAGAACGGTTTTTGAGCCCAATGTGAAGCTATTACGCGGAATTGATCAAGCTAAAGATCAAAGTTATTTTTTGTGTCAATTAACCAAAACACAATTAGCAAAAACCTTGTTTCCTATTGGTCATATGTATAAAAAAGATGTTCGTGAGATTGCGAAAAAATATCATCTTGAAGTAGCCTCGAAAAAAGATTCAACCGGAGTTTGCTTTATTGGTGAAAGAAATTTTAGGGAATTCTTAAAAAACTATCTTCCTTCACAACCCGGGGATATTGAAACTATGACTGGAGAAATTGTTGGCGTTCACGAAGGAATTATGTACTATACCATTGGCCAGCGCAAAGGTTTAAAAATCGGCGGAGCCGGTGAACCTTGGTTTGTGCTCGGAAAAGATGTCAAACGAAACGTTTTATTGGTCGGTCGTGGTGATAACCAGACTTTGCTTTATTCTAATAAAGCGATTGTTGAACAAGTTAATTGGCTTCTTGATGAAAAACAAAATCAAGTTTGTACAGCCAAATTCCGTTATCGGGGTGTTGACAATCAAGTCTTTATTACTTGGTTAGATGAAACAACCCTTCAAGTCAGTTATCCCAACCAAGCAAAAGCCGTTACTCCCGGTCAAGCCGCTGTTTTTTATAACGGCGAAGAGTTAATTGGCGGAGGAACGATTGCTTCTGTTTACATGGATCAAGAATTAAGACCTTATTAAGGAGTTATGCATGGAAGAATCATTGTATGGTGTCATTTCGAAAGTAACTTATTATAATGAAGACACCCATTTTGGAGTTGTGAAAGTCAAACTTGATTATCAAGACCATCGCATTGCCAAGTATAAAGCTAAACTTTTCACAAATATTCTTAATGTCACGGGAAATTTTGAACGGCAACCCATTGTTGATGAACAATATGATTTCAAAGGTGAATTTGTTACTAATCAGTACGGAATCCAGTTTAAAGCGACCGAGTGCCAAATCAGAAACGATGACACCCTTGAAGGAGTGATCGCCTTTTTGTCCAGCGATTTATTTCCTGGAATCGGTAAAGTGACGGCCACTAAAATTTTTCAAACATTAGGTGCGGATTGCTTGGCCAAAATTGAAGAAGACGAAAAGGTCTTAGACCAAATTTCCAATCTTTCGGCCCATCAAAAACAAACGATCTATGAAACTATAATTGATTTCAAAAAGAATAAGCAAACCTTGATTGGCTTACTTGACTTAGGTATCACCATGCGAACCGCTACGAAAATAATGAAGGTTTTAGGAAGCGGCGCTTTAGAACAACTAAAAACTAACCCCTATATGTTAATGAATTTAATAGAAGGCTTTGGCTTTCGTCGTTCTGATAAAATTGCTTTAGAAATGGGTTTTGCAAAAGACAGTGAAATAAGACTGCAAGCCCTATTCCTTTTTTTAATTCGTCAAATTTGTTTTTCATATGGTGATACTTTTGTAGAAATGAGTTTGCTTTACCAAAAAGCATCGGAAGAATTAAATCGCGAGGAGGAAATTCTTTCCACAACCAATTTTCATGATAATTTAGAAGCACTTGTTAACAATCATCAAATCATCATTGATGAAAATAAGAATGTTTTTGATTTGCGGTTATATAATTCGGAAATTCTGTTGGCAGAGCGCATCCATACTTTTTTAAACAGCTCCAATCAATATGAGTTTTCGAATCAAGATATTGAAAAGACGTTAACAAAAGTGGCTGAGCAAAACCAAATTGAATATGGCGATAAACAAAAAGAAGCCATCGAGATGGCTTTGAGAGAACCGATTTGCATCATTACCGGCGGACCGGGAACCGGGAAATCCACCATAATAAAAGGGTTAATTGATTGTATTTTACAATTATATCCAAGTGAGAACATTCGGGAAAAAATTGGTTTGTTAGCCCCAACAGGACGAGCAGCCAAAAGATTAAAAGAATTAACGGGTTATTCCGCAATGACCATTCATAAGTTTTTAGGTTATGAAGGCCATGGCTTTTATCGTTTTGGACCACTTGCGAAAGTCGATGTCAAGATCTTAATTGTTGACGAAGTTTCGATGGTTGATTTAGGTTTGGCTGCCCGGCTGTTTGGGGCATTAGAAAATGATGTGAAAGTCGTCTTGGTTGGTGATGTAGATCAACTCCCATCCGTCGGGCCGGGTGATGTACTAAATGATTTGATTAATTGTAAAGAGATTTCCACAATTCGTCTTACCAAAATTCATCGTCAAGCGGAAGATTCATCAATTGTTGCGCTTGCGCATGAAATTAACAATGGCGTTGTTTCCGAATCCATTATGGATCGTCAAAATGATCGCAACTTCCTTAATATGCAAGACAACGACATTATCCCCAATATTTTAAAAACGGTTGAACAAGCTCTCAATAAAGGAATGGATTTAATTCGTGATATTCAAGTTTTAGTCCCGATGTATAAGGGTGAAATTGGGATTAATGCCATCAACGTTAGAATGCAAGAAAAATTTAATCCTTCAAAAGGGCAAGAATTAAAACATATGAACCGGGTTTTCCGAGTCAATGACAAAGTGATTCAATTGGTCAATCGAAGTGAAAAAAAGGTTATGAATGGGGACATCGGTTTTGTTCTATCCCTTGATTATAGTAATGGCGAGTATCAAGGACTTACCGTGATGTATGACTTTGGAAGCGTTGATTATACCAAAGAGGAACTTGAAGACATAACCCATGCTTTTGCTATATCCATTCATAAATCCCAAGGCAGTGAGTTTGATTGCGCGATTATTCCTTTTTCTTATCGCTATTTTGTCATGTTAAAACGCAAACTGATTTATACGGCCGTCACAAGGGCCAAAAAGTATTTGATTATGATGGGAAGCATTGAAGCTTTTATTCATGGAATTGCCGGAGTTGAAGCTAAGCGAAAGACCAAATTGCAAGAACGTATAACGCAAAACTTGCAGTTATCGATGCCACTTGAACAACTGGAGTTGTCGGAACTGGATGAGATTACTCCCTATGATTTTATGAAATAAAAAAAGGGCCACGCGAGGCCCTTTTAGTTTATTCTTTATTTGGCTGGTAAGTTTACATAGTAAACTTTAGTTGCATTGTAACCGGAATTATTAGTAATTCGAATTGTGTAACTTGTTCTTGTAGCCACCGTTGGAAGGTTAATAACCCGACCATTGGCACTAATTAGTTCAGGATTGCTTGATTGGAAAGTGACATTGTAATCTTTTAAAACAGTTCTAACCAAGTATTCAGCTTGAACCATTTCTAAGAAGTAGTTCCACATTTCTGCATGTCTCATCGTCATTGGACAATCTTTTCCACTAAAGAAATGATGTTGAACGACACGGTCAATTCCTAATCCTTGTTCTTCCATTAAGAAGGCGACTAATTTGGCTAAGATTTGCCATGTATGGAAGACATCGCTGCCTTTATTAACGCACGATTCAATACCAATACTATTGCGGTTTCCACCAGCGTTACCTATATAATTATAACCTGAACTATACCAAGAATTACCAATCCACCAATTGCCGTTTTGACCGACAACGGTTTGAATTCCTAGGTTGTTAATGTGAGCCGTTGTCAGAATGGTGCCATTATTAGTAGGTGCTAAAAGCCTTGTTTTTTCGCCGTTTAAAGCGTAATAACCATCAACGGTGATTGATAAAATTGGTTTTTCTTTTGAAGAAGCAACAATGCCACTATCGTTGTTTTGTTGACTCATCGCATAAGTGCGCGAGCCATCGCCGGCATGGTAAGCCACTTCATTGTTTGGAAGATGATGGAATAAACCATCGGTTCCCACGGTATAGTGCCATGAAGTATCACCATCACCTCCGCCATTGGTGACATAGGAATTATGGGCAACAGCTCCTGCCGAAGCAGCGGCTGATGCCGTATCGTGAACGGTGATATATTCGGTGCTTTCTTTAATAATTCCCGGTCGATTGTCAAGAGAAGGAGAAATTAAAGATTCGGTGATAGTTAAAGGTTCCGCTAAATATTTACTTACACTTGTATACAAATCATAAGTATACGTTCCGTTTGTTTCCCAACCAAAGACCGTGATGTTTTTTACAATTGGGTTTTCTTCATGCAATAAATCAAATATTTCGATTGGGGTTGGTGTAACTGTGAAAGTTACTTCAGCTAGTAACGTTGTATCTTTTAAAGTTGCTTTCATGGTTACTTCTCCTGGGCCCATTGGTTTAACGCGGCCTTCTTGGTCAACGGTTGCAACAAGTTCATCGCTTGATTCCCAAACAATTTCTCCGATTGCACCGATTGGTAATATTTTAGCACTTAATTTAAAAGTTGTGGAAAGGGAAATATTGGTGACTGTAATTGGAGCAATTTCCACGCCGGTTGCTTCCGGGACAGTAACGGTAATTTCTAACTCTAAAGTATCAGGAGTATAGAAAGAGGTAATAATGACTTTGGCAACTCCACCCCCTACACCAGTTACCACGCCTTCTTGGGAGACTCGTAATACCGAAGTATTATTTGATTCCCAGAAAACTAAATTTTCTGGATTTCCAGAATCAGTAGCCACTAAAGTGATGGTTTGACCAACCGCAACGGTATTTGGACCGTTTAAAGTGAGCGGGTTAACAGGAATTGGATCATCTTCTTTTTCAACAGTGACCACCACGGTTTTTGTTACGGTTGGATGACCGCTAACACTAACCGTGATATTAGTTGTTCCTTCCGCAATCGCGGTAATTAATCCACTTGCGGAAACCGTCGCAACGGCCTCATTTGCGGAAGCAAAAGTGGTCGTTAACACTTCGGTCGTGTCACTAATGGTGGCATTAATTTGTGATGTTTCCGTAATCTTCAAAGTAACGCTTTCTTCTGCTACTGTTAAAGTTGGAATAATTAGATCATCATCGGGATCATCATCGGGATCTTCTTTGGGTTTACATCCCACGAAAAAAATCCCTAATGCTAAAATAAACAACACAAGTAAAAATTTATTGTTTTTCATAAGGACTCCTTTTTCTTTTTTTTAATTATACCATATTTTCTTAAGATACGAAAGTGTTTTCATAAAAATGAACGAAAAAAAACAAAAGATAAATAATATATAGATGGAGGTGCAAGTATGAAACCAAAATGGAAAATCGTCGTAATTATTTCCGTGGTGGTTGTGTTAATAATGATTGGATTGGTTTTAAGTAAAGAAGAAGGACAACCATATATTTATCCCATTAACCAAGATGATGATGAAATAACTAATGACTTTGTTGTTGAAGTGAAAGGTGAAGTAAATCGACCCGGGTTATATTTTTTAAATAGTAATGCTCGGATTAATGATGCCATTATTTTGGCTGGGGGTTTTACTTTTAAAGCTAATACCGAAGTAATTAATTTGGCCTCAAAAGTGACGGACGGAATGGTCATTTTTGTTCCTAGCCAGCAAGCAGAAATTACCTTCCCCAAAATATCAATCAACCAAGCTTCTTTGAATGAACTAATGGAAATAAGTGGAATTGGCGAAATAAAAGCACGAAACATCATTACTTACCGAAATAACCACGGTATGTTTCATGCTATCGAGGAATTGTTAAATGTGGAAGGGATTTCCCAAAACTTGTTTGATCAAATTAAAGACGACCTTTGTTTATGAAAAATTATTAAACAATTGGTTTTTCGTGGCCTTCTTAGTTGTCGTCGGCTTAATTTCTTACCATCATTGGTGGGTGGTATTTTTTTTGGTTGCTTTAGGTCTTTGGGTTTGGAAAAAACAAAAACTTTTTTTATTTGTTTGGTTATTTGTTTTTGGGATAATTACCATGGTTTTTATTTTGGATAATTTACGCTTTAAAGCCATCATGCACGATGAGGTAACCGGAGTTGCTGTGGCTGTGAGCATCAAAAGTGATCATCAAGTCATCAAAGTTAAAAAGCAGGATCAATATTATTTGGTTTATGATAATCAATTTACCAAATTAAAATTAGGTAATATTATTTTTGTTCAAGGTCAAGCCATTGCGGCGGACAAAGAGCGAATACCTAATGGCTTTGATTATCAAAAGTATTTAAAAAATCAAAAAATTGTGGGGAGAATTGTTGCAAAAGAAATAACCATAACCGGTTTTCAATTTTGCTTTTCGATAATTACGGAATTCCTTACGAAACAAGTCAAAAAGCAATTGGACGATGAATCGGCGGCTTTTTTACTTGCTGTCATTTTAGGAAATGATGATGAACTGGATGGTGAATTTTCAGAAGCCATCAAAGATAATGGGATTTTACATTTATTCGCGGTTTCGGGTCTCCATATTACTTTGTTCATTAATATCATTTTATCATTTTTATCATTTTTAAAAATAAATGAAAAAAATAAAATGATATTTATAACGATATTTTTGAGCCTTTACCTGTTGGTGACATCTTTTTCGCCTTCTGTTTTTCGAGCAACTCTGATGTGGGGCTTGGCCACCATTAATCAAAAGAAGCGACTACAATTATCTTCTTTGGATATTTTAAGTATATGCTTTATTATGTTGCTAATTATTAATCCTTTTTATATGTACAATTTAGGGTTTCAATTAAGTTTTTTTGCAACCTTGATTATTGTTTTAGGTGGACCTCTTTTGGAAAAATATTCATCATTACTCAGAATTTTTGGATTATCCAGTCTCTGTTTATTGTTTACTCTTCCCCTTGTTATCAATATCAATTATCAAGTCAATTTGTTAAGCCCGATTACAAATGTGTTTTTTATCTTGCTTTTTGAAACCATTATTTTACCAGCTTCCATCTTTGTTTTCCTTTTTCCGTGGTTATCATATTTATATCTTCCCTTAATCAGAGCATTTAAAAGCTTAAATATGTTTTTTCAATCTTCATTTTGCATCTTTTTGAAATTACCAAAAATGGGGATGTTTGAAATAGGCCTTTTTTATGTTCTTCTTTTTCTGATAACTAAGATGTTTTTCCATCCCAAACCCAAACCTGTTTTGTCATTGGTCTTATTAAGTTTAATGCTGGTTTGTTTTCACAATACAAACTTATTAAAACCGACTTCCATTTATTATTTAGACATCAGAGGGGGAGAAGCAACGGTGATTTTGGCACCGAAATTAGAATGTCATGCCGTTATTGATACAGGGACAGGAGAACAAGAAGAAGTCACAACCTTTTTGAAAAGTAAAGGGATAAGGGTCCTTGATTTATTAATTTTGACTCATAACCATCGTGATCATAATGGAGAAGCCTTTTCGATTATCAAGGAATTTAAAGTGAAACAAATCATCACAAGTTATTTTGATGATGGTGGTTATCAAAATCAAGCTGTCAAGGTCAAGCCCAATGACCAAATCAACTGTGGGAAAATCCCCTTTCTTGTTCTTTCCCCTCACCAAGAATCAAAAAACGTCAACAATGAAAGTTTGGTTTTGAAAGCGAGAATAGAAAACAAATGGTTTTTATGGATGGGGGATGCTGAAGAAAGCATTGAAAACAAATTGATGCATCAAGACATTAAAGCCGATATTATTAAGATTGGTCATCATGGAAGCAAAACTTCTTCAAGTTATCTCTTTCTTTCACAAGTGATGCCGGAATATGCCATAATTCAAACGGGAAGGTTGGCTTATTTAGGTTTTCCCGATGATCAAACCATTAATAATTTAAATAAATTAAAAATAAAAATATTGCGTACGGATTGGCATTATTCGATTGTTTTTAAATATCAATATCGAAAATGGAAGGTACTTTATTTAGCCGATACTTGATGAACAAGAGTAAAATGACAAAAACCTTGACTTTCTTTTTCGGATGCTTTATGATAAAAACACCCTAGTGGAGGATGGAAATATGGATTCCAAATGTGATCACCCCCCCGCAAATGACTTGGTTAATGATGATAATTTGTCAAATAAACACAATAAAGCAGTTAACAACAATAAGCATCGCTATTCATTGTTTCTTGGATTGCTAGCCTTTGGTTTCGGCCTTTTGTTTGGCGGTTTCTATTTGCCTGTTATCGCCATCGCTTTGGGTGTTTTCGGAGTAATCTTAGCTTTATGGGATTTTAAAAAAACCAACAAAGTTTTTTACATGGGCCTCATTTTGGGGTTATTGGGGGCTTCCATGGGTGGACTCGCTTATTATTCATCTTTTGTAAACCAAAAGATTGCCCAAGAAGCTGATCAAGTTTATAGTGAAATACTGGCCATCAACCTACCCGACATTGATCCTGATTTTTATTTTGTGGCTTTTGGAATCTTCGCTTCGATTGATGATCTTCCACGCAAAGAGTTTCATTACTCTTTAAGCGAGAATGATAACGAAGCCTTTAATTCCCAAATCAGTTCAGATAATCGGTGGAATTCACTTCCTTTTTCTCAAACTTTAGCGGCTTTTTTAACGAATTTTAATCTTGATTTTGAATATGTTGGGGAGTATTTATTATATGACCGCATTAATGACCAATTTGGCGAATTAACCGATTTAGAAAATTATCAAAAAGAATATAACTTTGTTTTAATCATATATGACTATGAAGCCCAAGTATTAGTTTTATATGATATCTATAAATCTTAATAACAATTTTGGAAAGAAGTGATACAATGGGAAACATATTTTTATATACGGGTGAAGAAAAATACCGAATCAATTCCAAAATTCAAGCCATTGTGAAAGATGCTAATGCCGACGATTTTAACATCATGACCTATGACCTTGATGATTCGGATTTAACCGATGCCATCCGCGATGCCCTAACCCCGCCATTTTTGTGTGAGCAAAAAGTTGTGATTGTGAAAAACCCAAGATTTCTTACTTCTGAAAAAAGTTTAACTGAAGAACAAGCCAACGATTTTTTAAAATATTTGTCTAAACCAATGGAGACGACGGTTTTTATTATTAATGCTGTCAATTTAAAATTAGATGAACGAAAAGAAGTCGTCAAACGTTTAAAAAAAGTCGCTCAAATAAGCGACAATAACGAGTTAACGGAAGTTGAGTTTTATGGATGGGTAAAGCGTCAATGCGCCCTCTACGAAATCGACATAAAAGAAGATGCTACAAAAGCGTTTTATAACCTTGTTGGTAAATCGCTTATGAATGCGAAAAACGAGTTGGATAAATTGATTAACTATGTGGGGAATAAAGGCTTAATAACCATCGATGTTGTAAATAAAGTGGTTGTGAAAGAAATCCAAAACGACGTTTATGCTTTAGCGAATGCCATCATTGATCACAATCGGTCGAAAGTAATTAATTTATATCGGGATTTAACCAAAATTGGTAATGATGTTAATTATTTATTTGGATTAGTTGCCAAGAGTATGCGCGAATTATTTACCGTAAGTTTGATGATTAGCAATGGATATAAACAACTAGATGTTGCAAACTCTTTAAATGTTTCTTCTGGTAAAGCTTTTTACTTAATTAAAAATGCCAGAAGCATGAATTTCAACACCATTGAAAGTTATGTTGTAAAATTAGGTGAATTGGATTACAAAATTAAAAGTGGATTAATGGATGCAAAAACAGGATTTGAGTTTTTCTTATTTGAAATATAAGCGCTTTAAAGGAGCGCTTTTAAAATTAAAAACACCCATAGAACAAGTGTCTTGGGTGATTTATGCTAAAGTATTAACTAATTTGGAAAGTCGGGACTTATTGCGCGCAACAAAGTTTTTATGCGATAATCCCTTAACAATGGACTTATCTAATTTGGCGCTTGCTAATTGGTAAGCTTTTTTAGCTTCTTCTAAATTCTTGCTTTGAACAGCTGTTTCAACATTCTTAATGGCTGTTTTTAAAGCAGATTTGAAGGATGCATTTTGAAGTCTTTTCTTTTCATTTGTTAGATTACGTTTAGCTTGTGATTTGATGTTAGCCATTATTTATACCTCCAAATGATACATGTCATATTATACTAAAAACAGTTAAAAAAAGCAAGCAATATTACGATTATTTTTCTTAAGGTATGTTATAAATCTAAATGCAACACCAAAAAAAGTCGTTTGATTTTTTTGAATTGAAAAAGCCCATAGAAAGTCCTATAATTTAGTCACGATACAAAACTAAGGAGGTTCTATGGACCAAT
>JBFXGS010000003.1:0-38097 GCA_050177775.1 Bacilli bacterium
GTCGCCAGTTCGATTCTGGCCTGGGCCACCATCTTAAAGAAATGCTTTAATACTTTAGTGTTAAAGCTTTTTATTTTTATAGTTTAGCATGGTTTTTCCTTTGGAAAGCCAACAATATATGATATAATACTAACTAGTATGGAGAAAAAAGATGAATATTAAAGACATTTCCTTGTTTTTATTAGATATGGATGGAACGATTTATTTTGAAAACACGTTAATTGACGGAGCAAAGGATTTCATTGAAAAACTTGTTTCTAAACAAATTCCTTATGTTTTTCTAACTAATAATTCGTCGGTTAATAAAAATAATTATCTTGATAAATTAAAACGCTTAGGAATTCCTTGTGGCGAAGAAAACATCTTTTCTTCAGGAATGGCTTCTTGTCTTTATTTAAAAGAAAACAGAAAGAACCAAACCGTTTATGTTGTGGGAACAAACGCTTTGAAAGACGAATTAAAAAACGCCGGAATAAAAATTGTCAATGAACAACCAAACATTGTTTTAGTTGGTTTTGATCGTGAATTGAGTTATGAAAAATTGGAAAAAGCTTGTGAGTTTATTGATGATGGGGCCGAGTTTATCGCCACTAATGCCGATGTGTTATTCCCTATCAAAAACCATCGTTACATTCCTGATTGCGCAAGCATCTGCGCAATGATAACAAATGCCACCAAAAAGGAACCTTTGTTTATCGGAAAACCGAATCGTTATATGGTGGATATGGTTTCAAGGAAATACCAAATCCCAACATCAACCATGGCCGTGGTTGGGGATCGCTTATATACCGATATTGCGGCTGGCATTAACGCCCAAGCCGTTACGGTTTTAGTGCTGACGGGAGAAACAACCAAAGAAATGCTTGAACAATCAGCCCTTAAACCCGATTATGTTTTTTCATCGATAAAAGATTTAGGAAAGGTTTTATAAATTATGAAATATTTTACACTTCTGACAATTCTTTTTTTTGGTGTTTTTTTGATTTCTTGTGATGAAAAACGACAACCTTCCGCCGATTTAGATGTCCCCAATTTACAACTGGAATTAAGAGTCGGGGAAAGCAAAACGATCGAAACCGTTGTAAACAATGAAACAGAAGCGACAAAAGTTATTTTCTTTTCCGGAAATACCGATATCGCGACCGTTGATGAGCAAGGTAGCGTAAAGGGCATTAGTCTTGGCCAAGTTACCATCATTGTTTATTTAGAAGGCGAAGACGAAGTGTTCGATGTTAGTGTCAAAGTCATCAAAGACGTTAATCAAGAACTTACCATCATTAAAAATAAACTAGTTGAAGAAATAGGGATTGGCTCTAGGATGAATATAATCCTGCCAACAACCGAGGGAACTTATGGTTCAACCATTAGTTGGGAATCTTCCAACCCTGAAGTTATGACAAATGAAGGTATCATTTTTCAAAAAGAATATAACACTTACACGGATCTTACTTTTACGATTAATCTTGAAGGTCAAACGCTTGCGCATACGATTTTGTTTACGGTCATCGGTTATGCTTACGAGATTGTTGCTGACGACTTTTTAAAGCAGTTTAGCAATTTAATCACAAGAAATTACGATAATATCAAAACGACGAATTATGGATATCCGAATGCGGAAATAACTTGGACTTCATCCAATGAAGCTGTTTTCACAAATCTTGGTGTTTACAAAAAGCCAGCCCAAGACACGCCTTTCTTTATTGAAGTGCAGGTTTCGTTTATTGACCAAAGTGCCAGCTATTCTTTTAAAAAAGATTTAATTGCTCAAGGCGTTACAATTTATGAAAAAACGGATGCCCTTGAAGATAAAATATTGGCGTCTTTAAATTTTGGAACCATAGTCAGCGAATCTTTGGAACTTCCGATTTTTGATGATGAATATCAAGCCACCTTAAACTGGTTTTCCAATCATGACGACATAATTACCAATACCGGAATTTTTATACCACCGATTGCTAACCAAATGGTAACCCTTAGGTGCGAGGTAACAATCGGTAAAGACTATGATTCCTTTTCTTTGGAAATGGAAGTGGCAGGTAAAAACTATGATGAGAAATGGGAAGCAATAACGGATTTTTTAAGTTTAATTTTTCAAGATCAAATAAAAACCCAGCGTTATACGATGTACGGAGCCACCTCCTATACCGCTTATAATTATGGATATTTGCCGTTTTATTCAGAACACAGATCGATTATCCTAGACGGAATGGTTCCACTCGTTGATCGACCCGGAACAATCAAGACCCAGACCAAATGGATTGTCATTCATGATACCGCCAACACCAATGAGGGTGCGGATGCCGAAATGCACACGCGCTATATTCGCAGCAAACCGGGAGTGTCTTGGCATTATTCCATTGATGACGAAGAAACTTATCAACATATCCCCAATGAAGAGGTCGCTTATCATGCGGGAGCAAAAGAAGGTAATAACTATGGAATCGGGATTGAAACTTGTTTAAACTACGGCATCGATTACAACGTGGTCATGCGTAAAACCGCCAAACTGACAGCGGAATTGTTAGTCGAGTTTGATTTGGGCATTTATAATGTTCGCCAACATAATTATTATTCGGGAAAAGATTGTCCGCATGTCATGCGTTCAGCCAATCGCTGGGATGAATTTTTAATGCTTGTCGCCATGGAATACTTTGCCTTAACCAATCTTCAAGACGTTTCATTTGTGTGGGAGTCCCTTTCACCGGAAACTTTAGATAATACCGGGAAAATAATTTCTCAAAACGGCAGTGAAACCGAAGTTAGTTATCAAGTCTTGGTAACCTATAATAACGAAACCAGAACTTTTAACCACACTTCCACATTGTTAGCAAAATCATGGTAAGGAAAAAAATGAATAAAATAAAAACAATCATGAAACTCTTGTTTCTTATATTGATTGCCAATGTTTTAATTGGTTGTCAAGAAGAAAACGAACCATCAAAACTTGATCATTTAGAAACTTGGGTATTAGAATTATACGAAAACAAATTAATCGACAGTGATGTAACGTTCCCTTTGACAGCGGATTTATCGGGGTCAACCTTAACATGGGAAACCAGCCATCCCGACGTTTTAACCGCGGAAGGAGTTTATCTAGCTCCCAGCGAAGATACCGAAGTGGTCTTAACTTGCACCATCGCCATCGACGGAAAGCAGAAAGTTATTAATATACCGGTCCTTGTGAAAGAAAAAGATGAACCGATTGTTGAACCAACGAAACTGGAGCAATTAGAAGCTTGGGTTTGGTCTTTATACAACAACAAGCTTATTGATGAAAATCAGAATTTTCCGATTACTTCCGATGCGCTTGGCGGAACCATCAAATGGCAATCATTTGATCAAGAAATACTAACATCAAAGGGGATTTACACGGCCCCCGTCGTTGATACGAACATTGAACTTGTTTGTACAATTAGTGTTGACGAAGATCAAAAAATGCTTTTCATCCCCGTTGTCGTTAAAGGCTCTGGCACTCCGCTTGATGCAATAAGTATTTATCTCAATCATTTGATTGATGTCGAGGTCGTCAACAACGTTTATCTTCCCCAAACCCACCCCGATTATCCGTGTTCCATTGTTTGGGAATCATCCCGTCTGGATATTCTAGACAATCAAGGTAATTTCATAAAACCGCAAACCGATATTTCTTTTTCTTTAAAATATACCATTTACTATCAAGAACAAACCAAAACCGAAACATTGGCCATGGTTGCGAAAGGATTGACCGATTTACAAAGAGCCCATGAAGTATTAACGGCCTTTGATCGCCAATACGAAGGCATTAAAGAAGTAACTTCCGATCTTAACTTAGATCAAGCCACCGACCAACACCAGGCCACTCTTTTGTGGGAATCATCCAACCCCAGCGTGATATCTTCACTTGGAGAGTATCACGCGCCTTTGTATGACCAAAATGTTCGTTTAACTTTAACTGTAAAAGTAGGAAATGCTCAAGTGTCTTCAACCTATCAATGGGTTGTAAAAGGGGGATTGGCTTTGAATAAGTGGGACCAAATAACACAATTTTTACATGCCATTTCCAAACCGGAAATCAACACCATTAACCAATTTTATTTGTTTGGTTCCGAGGCGGGTTATGAACGAGTTAATTCCCAAAACATTGGTTACTTGCCTTTCTATGATGAAGAACCGATGACCATCATTCAAGAAATCGTCCCGATGACGAATTTAAATATTCGTCCCGGTCGTAATCGTACAGAAACAAAATTCATTGTCATTCACAATACGGGAATGGCGGCACCAACAGCGACCGCCAAACAACTAAGTAAAGCCATTCAAAACTCAACCAGACAAGCCTCTTGGCATTTCTCGATTGATGATAAAGAAACTTATCAACAATTAGGAATTAATGAAGTTGGTTGGCATGCGGGCGAATCCAATGGCAATAATTATGGAATCGGAATTGAATCTTGTGTTTATCAAGGTGTTGATTTCAACCAAGTCTTGAGGAGACTGGCGAAGTTAACAGCCAAGCTTTTAATTGATTTTGATTTAGGGTTTGAAGCCATCAAACAACATTTTGACTTTAGCGGGAAAAATTGTCCGCAAGTGATCAGGGAAGCCAACCGCTGGGATGAATTCCTTGATTTGGTGCAAATTGAATATTTTGCGCAAACGCAATTAAAAGATGTCAACTTTGTGTGGGAATCATTAACGCCCGTTGTGTTGGATAATGAAGGAAAGGTCATACATCATCCCGGAACCAAAACAAAAGTATCTTATCGAGTCAGCGTTACTTACAATAACGAAACACGAACATTTGACTTTGAATCAATGCTTAATAACTTATAGAAAGAGAAAGCCAAAAGCTTTCTTTTTTTGTGAAATCGTTTTAAAAATGTAATCGTTTTTTAATTATATCTTTTCTTATTGATAAGTGCTAAAATGCCATTGAGAAGAGGTGGTAATATGCCTATCAAATTCGAAATGAGTCCTTGTCAAATCGAAGAGCTTAAAGCCCAAATGGCCAAGCATAAGCAAAAACCAGGACCCTTAATGCCAACTCTGCATGATGCCCAACATATCTTTGGGTGTATTCCGCTGGCGGTTCAAAAAATTATTTCGGAAGAATTAAATGAACCAATCGCTAAAATAAACGGTGTGGTGAGCTTTTACTCCCATTTTACCGTCGAACCAAAAGGGAAACACATTATTAATGTTTGTTTAGGGACAGCATGCTACGTTCGAGGTTCACAAGACATCATCAACACACTTTCCGATTTGTTACAAATTAAACCGGGAGAAACAACCGTTGATGGGAAGTTCACATTAGCAGCAAACCGCTGTATTGGGGCATGTGGACTGGCTCCGGTTTTTACGGTTGACGGGAAAGTTTACGGAACGGCGAACACAAAAGTTGCTCAAAATGCCATTGCGAGCATTTTGAAAGCGCAAAGTTAAGGAAACAATTATGACCAAAACGCAACTTTTAAAAATCAGGGAACAAGCCTCCCTAAAATTACGGATGGCCAATATTCCCAACGCCTATCGGATTGCTATTGGGATGGCAACTTGTGGATTAACAGCGGGCTCCCAACCCGTTTATGATGAATTTATAAGCGAAGTAGCAAAACGCAACTTGAAAAATGTTTTTGTGGTGTCGGTTGGTTGTGTCGGAGAATGTGCCCTTGAACCGCTTGTTGAGGTTTTTGATAACAAAGGTTTTACTACCACATATTGCAAAGTAAAACCGCTGGATGTTGAAAGAATTATTGACAGCCATATTATCCAAGGCTTTGTTTTAGAAGATTTATTAATCGATAAATACAAGAAAATAGGTGGCAGCAATGAGTATTAAATATCAAGTCATTGTATGTAACGGTAGTCATTGTTCTTCGTCAAATTCGCAAGGACTGTTTGATGAATTTAAAAAAACGCTATTTGAATTAGATTTAGATACATCCGTTAACTTGTTTATGGGCGGATGTTTAGGCTTTTGTGATCAGGGCCCCGTTGTTATTGTTTATCCTGATTCAACGCTTTACACTCATGTTACGGTTGAAGCCGTTGACCAAATTTGCGTTGAGCATTTATTGAATGGCAACATTGTTAATTCTTTAACTTGCCACGAAATAACGCCGGAAATGCATGCCAAGATTCAAAAGTTTCGGGAAGCTCATTTATATACCCACCAAGAACGAATTGCCTTAAGAAATTGTGGCATCATTAATCCCGAAGACATTGAAGAATATATTGCTCGTGATGGCTATTTAGCCCTTGCGAAAGCATTAACAGAAATGACTCCGGATGACGTCATTGAAGAAATTAAAAAGTCCAAATTACGCGGACGTGGTGGGGGCGGATTTCCGACCGGATTAAAATGGAGTTTAGCGGCTCGCAATAAAGGTGGGCAACACTACTTAATTTGCAACGCCGACGAAGGCGACCCCGGAGCGTTTATGGATCGTGCTGTTTTAGAGGGGGACCCATTCAGCGTCATCGAAGCCATGACCATTGCCGGTTATGCGATTTCTGCATCCCAAGGTTATATTTATGTTCGTGCCGAATATCCTTTAGCCGTTGACCGCGTTAATAAGGCCATTAAAGCAGCTTATGAAGTGGGTTTGCTAGGGAATAATATATTAGAAAGCGGCTTTAGTTTTGACTTGGAAACAAGACTGGGAGCGGGAGCTTTTGTGTGCGGTGAAGAAACCGCTTTGATGGCTTCGATTGAAGGTGAACGGGGAATTCCGCGAAACAAGCCACCTTTTCCCGCTGATGCCGGATTATGGAAAAGACCAACAATTATCAACAATGTGGAAACTTTCGCAAACATTGCGCCGATAATTATGAAAGGCGCGGATTGGTTTAACACCATCGGTACCGAAAAATCCCGCGGAACCAAAGTGTTTGCTTTAGGCGGAAAGATTAACAACACCGGTTTACTGGAAATTCCGATGGGAACAACTTTGCGCGAAGTCATTTTCAATATCGGAGGAGGAATCCCCAATGATAGAGCTTTTAAAGCCGTGCAAACGGGAGGACCTTCGGGAGGATGCTTAACGTCCAAACACTTAGACACGCCCATTGAATACGATACGCTGGTTAATCTCGGTTCCATGATGGGAAGTGGTGGCATGATTGTCATGGATGAAACCAACTGCATGGTGGATGTTGCTCGCTTCTTTTTAGAGTTTACCGTTGATGAATCATGTGGAAAATGCACCCCTTGTCGTGAAGGGACCAAACGCATGCTGGAATTATTGCAAAAAATAACGAAGGGAAAAGCCGGTTTAGAAGATTTGCAAATGTTAGAAAATCTGGCTAATTCCATCAAAGACTCCGCTCTTTGCGGTTTAGGGCAAACAGCACCCAACCCGGTTTTATCTACTTTAAACAATTTCCGAGACGAATATTTAGCTCATGTTCTCGATAAAAAGTGTCCAGCCGGCGTTTGTAAAGACTTAATAAAATATTATGTTACCGAAAAATGTATTGGTTGCGGCCGTTGCAAACGCAATTGTCCGGCCGGAGCGATTGCTGGCGACATTAAAAAAATTCATGTTATTGATCATAATATTTGTATCAAATGTGGTGCATGCAAGATTTCTTGCCCTGTTGGCGCCATTATCACAGCTTAGGAGTCAACCATGAATTTTGTGAAAATTAAAATAAATAATGAAATATTAGAATGTCCAAGCGATTGGACGATTATGCAAGCCGCCAATTCGGTCAACATTGATATTCCTCGATTGTGTTTTTTGAAGGATATAAATGAAACTTCGGCTTGTCGAATTTGCGTTGTTGAAATCGACGGAATTAAAGGCTTAAAAAACTCCTGTACGGTAAAAGTTTTTGATGGTATGAAAGTAAAAACCAACACCCAACGAGTAAAAAAAGCGATACGCAACAATCTTGAATTGTTAGCAGCCAATCATCGTTTTGAATGTTGGCGTTGTCCAAGAGAACACAATTGTGAGTTTTTACATTTGCTCAGACGTTACAATGTTCCCAATGATATCGGCGAAGATTTGTTTTATGAAAAAAAATCGATTGTCAGCAATATAACGGATGCCTTGGTCATTGATAGTTCAAAATGTGTTTTATGCGGGCGTTGTATATCGGCTTGTGAAAAAGTGGCTGGAACATCCGTTCTCAATTATAACAACCGCGGTTTTGTTACTTTCGTTGGTCCGGCCATGAACCATCAAATGGATGATGCCGGTTGTATTTATTGTGGAAAATGCATCCAGTACTGCCCGACCGGAGCGATTAGAGAAAAAGAAGACGTGGATTTAGTCCTTGATCTTATCGATGACGAACAGCACTTTGTAGTCGCACAAACCGCCCCCGGCGTCAGAGCCGCTTTAGGCGAAGAATTCGGATTTGAGATTGGCACAAATGTTGAAGGAAAAATGTTCCGAGCACTCAACGATTTGGGATTTAACGATATTACCGATACTAACTTTGCGGCTGATGTTACGATTATTGAAGAAGGCCATGAATTTATTGACCGTTTAAATAAACACTTTGCCAACGAACCAACTTATTTACCAATGTTTACATCTTGCTCACCGGGATGGATTCGCTATATTGAAATATATTATCCCGAATTACTTAAACATTTATCTAGTTGTAAATCACCTCAACAAATGCAAGGAGCTTTAATAAAACATTATTACGCGAAAAAGCTAGGGATTCCTGTGGAAAAGATTCGCGTTGTGTCCATCATGCCTTGTATTGCGAAAAAAGCGGAAGCCAAACTTCCCCAAATGGAAGCCAATGGTATCCGCGATGTTGATTTTGTTTTGACTACCAGAGAATTAGCGCGCATGATAAAGCGCCGAGGAATAGATTTTAAAAATCTTGAACCACTGACTCCAACCAGCCCGTTAGCTTCTTATACCGGAGCGGGAGTAATATTTGGAGCAACTGGAGGTGTCATGGAAGCGGCGCTAAGGACCGTTAAAGAAAAGCTTGAAAACAAGCCCGTTGACTTAAATGCTTTTGCTGATTTGCGTGGCGTAAATGACGGAATCAAAGAAATGGAAGTCGAAGTTGCGGGGTTAAAGCTGACGGTTGCGGTTGTTCATGGTGTTAAAAATGTTCCTACTATGTTAAAGCGAGTTAGTGAAAATCCTGGTAAGTATGCTTTCATCGAAATAATGGCTTGCACGGGGGGCTGTGTAAACGGTGGCGGGCAACCAATCATCAATGCATACAAACTAGATCAAATTGATGTTCGTGAAGAAAGAGCGAAAGCCCTATATAATATTGACTCGCATCTGGCAACCCGAAAATCACATGAAAATAAAGAAGTTCAAATATTATATGATACTTTCTTGGAAAAACCGGGAAGCCATATTGCTCATCAATTATTACATACAACTTATGATGCTCGTACTTTATATGAAAATAAGTCCCATTAAAAGGGACTTATTTCTTTGAGAGTAATCGAGTATAAGTCATAGTCAATTAAACCTGCGGCTTTTAACTTTTGTAATTCTCGGGACAAAGAAGGTCTTGGAATGTTTAAGTATTGAGCCAACCGTTCTTTACTCTTTATCAAAACAACCGGATTTTGGTTTTCTTTCACAATTAAATTTAAATAAAACATAATCTTGTTGCGGATGGAAGTTTGGGAGATTATTTTCAATTTATTTTGTAATAACAAATGATTATTTCCTAATAGTTTTAAAAAATTTTCCAGAAATAAGCTATCTGTTTGGAATAATTCTAATAACTTTGATTTGTTAATATAAGCTATTTCCGTATCCGAACAAGCAACAAAAGATCCTAAATAAATGGGATTGTTAGAGAATAATAAATATTCTCCGAAACAATCATCTTTTTTTAAATGTGCAATGGTAAAACTTACCTCCGATGAATAGGTAATAATATCAATTTCCCCTTTTAAAATGACACCAAGATTTAAACAAGGCTCTCCTTCGGAAAATATGACGGTTTTAGCAGAATAAGCTTTTATGGTAAATAAAGACAAGTGTCGATTGAAAACGTTCATACAACCTCTCCTTGTAACATTGGTTACGGATATTTCATTATATTTTAGATATAATAAAAAGTAAAGGGGGAAAACATGAAGAAAATATTTATTTTATTGATAGTTGTGCTTTTAATTGGTTGTGAGTCAAATAAGGACTCCCTTTTAATTATGGTGCCATCAGGGATTCCTTTGATTGCTGTGGGTTCATTCTTGAAAGAAGACAACATAGAAATAACCGATGTTAACAATCCCAGTTTACTAACGGCTGCCATGACTTCTAAAAGCCACGATATTGTTGTCGCCCCGTTAAACCTCGGAATTAAAGCTTACAACCTTGGGGATTCGTCGTATCAATTAGCCGGTATTTTAACTTTTGGAAATTCCTACATCATTACTAGAGAAACGCACCCGTTATCAAATGTTACCGATTTAGAAGGAACCAATATTTTAGCCTACGGGCAAAATAGCATCCCTGACATCGCGCTTAAAACGGTTTTACAAGATAGCAACATTAATGCGCAAATCGATTATCAAGCGAACATAAATTTGGTTGTTCCGTTTTTTATAAGTAATACCAACAATCCCAACGATGAATCAAACGCTGAATACTTGTACATTATGGCAGCAGAACCAATTATTTCAATGCTAGAAATAAAATATCATTTAAACTTACGCTTATTAGACTTACAAGAAGAATTAAAAACGAGGATTGAACATCTTCCTCAAGCCGCGGTATTTGTCAATTCGCGCAGTTCAAAACAAGATGAAATTTCCGAGTTTCTCAATTCATTAATAGTGGCAACAAATATGATTAACGAAGATCCCGAGCAATATGCAAAATCAATTTTTAACAATCATCCCTATTTTGAAAGTTTGACATTGGAAGTATTGCAAAGAAGTCTTCCCCGAAGTCAAATTGCTTTTGAAATCATAACGAGTGAATCAACACTTATTCACAACTATTATCAATTTATGATGAATTATGATGCGCAAATGACCGGAAATGCACTTTTGGATCAAGGATTCTATCGGTGATGAAAACAACCAAAGGTTATTTTTTAAGTGGTTTATTGTTGCTATTTATAATATGGATTGTCAGCTCGATGTTTGTACAAAACGACTTGGTTATTCCAAGTTTCCAAGCGGTGGTAAAAGCCTTTCAAAAGATGGTGCTTGCTAAAACCACCTGGATGTCGCTAGGAAACACATTATTTAATTTGGTATTGGCCATTTTGATTTGTTTTATCATCGCTTTAATATTAAGCCTTTTGGTCATTAACATTAAGCCCCTTGAAGTGTTTCTTAGTCCTCTTTTTGCTGTTCTAAGAACGGTTCCGATTATTGCCGTAATTGTTGTTCTTTTAATTGTGTTTGGTAACCAAAAGAGTCCGAGTTTAATTACAGGATTTGTGTTATTACCCATTCTATATGAACAATATTTAACAACTTTTAAAACGACGCAACCGGCCCTGATTGATGATTTGAGTTTGCTTGGAGCAAGCAAATGGCAAACATTAATGTATGTCTATTTTCCGTTATCCAAACCGGTAATAACGTCCAGCCTCATCCAAGCTTTAGGTTTAGGTCTAAAAGCAATGGTCATGGCGGAATTTATAGCTCAACCGAAAAACACGGTTGGTTATCAAATAATGCAAAGTGTTACAACGCTTGACACGGCTTCGGTTTTTGCTTGGACAATCATCTTAATCATCTTCGTATTGTTTGGCGAAGGAACAATTAAAAAAATAAGGATTGAGAAATGATAATTTTTCGTCCTTTTTTTTGACACCCTGCCATTTTTATGGTAAAATAACTAAAAATAAAAGGGGGATACCATGGGAATAATGACCTTTAAAAACCTCAAAAAAGATAAAAGACAAAGAATTCTTGCTGCCGCTTTTGAAGAGTTTTCCCCGCCGCCATGGGAACAAATCTTGGTATCACAAGTGGTTTTAAAAGCCCAAAGTCCACGAGGAAGTTTTTACCAATATTTTGATACTCTTTTTGATTTGTTTTTTGTTTTACTTGTTTCTTTGTTCGGAAGAAAACTCCCCCTTTTTAATGTTTTCTTAAGCGAAGCTAATTTTGATTTAAAGCAAGCTTTAAAAGGGCGATTTGCACGAATCATAAATCAACTTGAGATTTATAGCAGCGGATACTTGCTAAGAAATTTACTTTATTTTAAAACAAATCGCCCTAAAGAAGTTTTAATGCTTGCCATTGATCCCAGCTTTGACGATGATGTGATGGAAAGCATTTTGAAAAACATCAAAAAACCATCACCTTTTTTACTAAAAAACCTTGAAAAACATTTTGAACTTTGTTATTTAGGTTACTTAGAAAAACCACAAGAAAAAGACAAGATTATTTTATATTTTAATCAAATATTGGATTTGCTATTAGAAAAAGAAGAAATAACAAGGAGAAAAAATGAAGTCATTATTAAAAATATATAAACGAAGTTATTCAAAAAAATATCTATTTTATGCGATCTTTGCCATCATTTTTATGATTGGTGATGTTGGAGTTGCCTTAGCGATTCCGGCCATAACCAAAGGGATTTTTACTGAAATTAACAGTGGCCGCAACAGCCTCGAATTTGTTTATCAAACCGGTATTTTAGTTGTGGCCGTGGCGTTGGTTGCGGTTGTCACAACGATTTTGAATAACGTGTTTGCTCAACACTTATCCACAAAGATTGCCAGGGATTTGCGAAAAGATTTGTTTTCAAAAGTTCAAGACTTATCTTTTTCGAATGTTGATAAAATAACCTCAGGAACGTTATTAACCGTTATTGCCAATGACACTAACCAAATTCAACAAATCATCATGATGAGTTTCCGTGCCATTTTAAGAAGTCCCCTAACCTTGATAGGAGCGCTGGTGATGGCGTTTTTGACCAACAAGGATTTATTATATATTATCCTGATTGCCGTGGCGATTTTAGGCTTTTCCATTATCAAAATCATTACAAAGGCAGCTAAAATTTTTGCTTCACTTCAAGAAAAAACAGATGATTTAAATGAAAAATTAATTGAATCTATCAGCGGCGCTAGAGAGATAAAAGTGTTTCAAACCGAGAAAACCGATTTTGAGAAATTTGTGAAAGTCAATGATGAATATACCGATACCATTGTGAAAGCCAACAAACAAATGGCTTTGATGGATCCGATTATCGTGTTAATTAGTAATTTAGCAATTGGAGCGGTTTTACTTGCGGCCAGTTACTTAGTTTCTATTTATACAGGAGAAGCAAGAATGGCCATGGTTGGGACCATTTCCGCTTACATTTCTTACTTGCAACAAGTTATTATGTCCTTAATGATGCTTTCGATGGTCGCGGTTTCTTTGTCGCGAGCAGCAGTTAGTGCGGATCGAATCCAATTAGTGCTTAACACGAAAATTGATATAGTAAATAATGATCAAGCATTAAAAGGGATGGATATAAAAGGAGAAATTGAGTTTCGCAATGTTGCTTTTGGCTACACTGATGAAGAGGGCGATGATGCAAAAACAATTGATAAAATTAATTTTAAGATTGAAGCCGGTTCCACAGTCGGAGTAATTGGTTCAACGGGGAGTGGGAAAACAACGCTTGTTCAATTAATTCCTCGACTTTATGATGTGACGAAGGGAGAAGTTTTAATCGATAATCGCAATGTTCGCGATTATGATTTAAGTTTTCTCCGTGAGCAAATTTCCTATGTTACTCAAGAGCCGTTGATCTTTTCAGGTACGATTTCTTCCAACATCAAACAAGGAAAAGAAACAAGCACGGATGAAGAAATGATGAAGGCAACATCCTTGGCGTGTGCTTCAGAATTTATTGAAAGTATCCAGAATCAATACGATCACGAAGTAAATCAAGGAGGAACAAATTTATCAGGCGGTCAAAAACAACGACTATCCTTAACAAGGGCGTTGGTAAGAAACCCGAAGATATTAATATTAGATGATTCCATGAGTGCCGTGGATGCCAAAATCGAAGCCCAAATTAAAAACAACCTTAGTACATTATCTAATCAAACCACGATAATTGTTGCGCAGAAGATTGCTTCAATTCGGAATTGTGACAATATTATCGTGCTTGATAATTCTGGGCACTTAGATGGGTATGGAAAGCATGAGCAATTATTAATGCAAAGCCGAGTTTATCAAGAGATTTATGCTTCCCAATTTGGAGGTCAACATGAATAGAGCACAAGCTTTTTCACGAGGACCTCGGTCTCGTTTTACGGTCGTGGATATGCCGAAAGATAAGCATTTGCAAAGAAAAACGATCAAAAGGATTTGGCAATATGTAAAGCAGTATCCTTGGACCCTTGTTATTGTGGGCTTTGTTATTTTGTTTCAAGCGGCTTTTAATTTAGTGCTTCCTTACATAGTCCAAATTGCCATTGATGATTACATAAATATTGCGACTGTCGATTTTATGGCAGTGGTTTTCATCTTTGCTTCCGTGGCCGTTTTAACCGCCTTTACAGCTTTTGGCGCATGGGTACAAAGGATTTTAATTGCGAGTGCGGCCGGGAAAATCACAAAGAAAATTCGGATTGATGCTTTTGGGAAATTGCAAAAATTATCCATTGAGTACTATGACAAAAACGCTCATGGGGACATTATGAGCGTCATTACCAACGATGTGGAAACTATTTTTATCGCCTTTTCACAAGTTGTTCCTCAGTTAATAAATGCGGTTATCATGATTATTGGCTCAATAACCATCATGTTTTTCACAAGTTGGCACCTAACCTTAATTGTCATTTCCTTATTCCCGTTCATGTTACTGTTGGTTGCCTTTATTACGACAAGAGCTTTTAAACATTTTAAAATGCAACATGCCAAACTGGGCGAAGTTAATGGAATTGTGAAAGAAGACATTGACGGTTTAAAAGTTGTCAAGTTATACAACCAAGAGCAAACAATGATTGATAAGTTTAGCGCCTCAAACGACCAACTGCAAGTTGCCAGCTTTAAAGCCCAAATTTACTCAGGCATGATGATGCCAATAATCAGATTGTTAGACAATATTTTATATGGGTTGGTTGTCGCGGTCGGGGCTGTTTTAAATATAAAATTGGGAGTGATTTCGGTTGGTAAAATTCAATCGATGACCAATTATTCCAAAATGTTTGTTCGCCCGATCAGCAATATTGCGCAAACTTATAACATGCTTCAATCCGCAGTCGCCGGTGGTTACCGAGTTTTTAGATTAATAGATGAACCGGATGAATATGTAAATGATGCAACGACATCTCTTCCTCAAGATTGCTTTAATGTTCGCTTTGAAAACGTCAATTTTGGTTATGATCCCAATCAAAAAGTACTAAATGACATCAACTTTGAAATTGCATCTGGGAAAACCATTGCGATAGTCGGGCCAACCGGAGGAGGAAAAACGACCATCATCAACCTGTTAAGTCGTTTTTATGACCCTGATTCGGGAAACATTTATATTGGAGGAAACAACGTTAAAGATTTCTCAAAACCAAGTGTCAGATCGCAAATGGGGGTTGTATTGCAAACAACATATTTGTTCAAAGGAACCATATTGGATAACATCAAATACGGGAACAAGGATGCCACTTTTGAAGAAGTTGAAGAAGCGGCGAGAACGGCCCAAGTTCATGACATTATCGAACGTTTACCACGAAAATATCAAACCAAAGTAAAAGAAGGCGGGCGTAATTTTTCCCATGGTGAGCGTCAATTGATAGCTATTGCGAGGGCCATTTTAGGAAATCCATCCATTATTGTTCTCGATGAAGCCACATCGAGTGTTGATACAAGAACGGAGTCCAAAATTCAAAAAAGCATTGGATTCTTGGTTAAGAAGAGAACCAGTTTTATTATTGCGCATCGCTTGCAAACCATCAAAAATGCTGATTTAATTTTAGTTGTGCAAGAAGGAAAAATAACCGAGCAAGGCTCGCACAAAGAATTAATTGAAAAACAAGGTTTATACTATGAAATGTATTCTTTACAGTTTGGTGAAGTTGGGAAGGAGTCATAATGGATATTTCCAAAACCGCTTTTAAGGAATATACGCGCTGCCCTCGCGTTTTTCCTTTAGAACAAATGTATTTGTTTAGATTGCAATCCGATGTAAATTTGTTTGACGACGAAAAACAAAACAAAGCTCGCGAAATTCTTTCCAAAATGTTTGATGATGAAACAGGAGAGGATTTATTAGCTATTGTTAATGACCAGATTGAAGTCATGCTGCCTTATTATCAAGAAGTTGAAAGCACCGCTTTAAAAATTGCTTCTGAGACCTTTGGAGTTTTCTTTCCGTTTTTTGAAAAGACGAAAGATCAAACGATGTTTTCTTTTAAAACTCCCAATCATCGTTACTATACTTATTTAGATGGATATTATGAGGATGAAAAGAAAGCTATTGTGATTGAAGTCAAAGCCACAACTTCTCGAAAGTTTTCCCAATTGGGACCCAAGATTAAAAACCGCGATGAATATGACAGCATTTTTGAGAAGCAAGGAAATGTTTTTCATTTGCGAAAAGACTTAATAAATGAAAACACCAATAACCGTTATCAAAAAGAATATGAAAAGCTATTTGATCGTTTTAGCGATGAAGGAAAATATGTTTTTGATATCGCCGTCGAGCGTTATTTTGTTGAACAAAGTTTAAAGCAAAAAAACAATTTTTCGCAAGAAAAAAAGCGCTTGTATTATTTGGCGGTTTTAAACAGCGAATATGAATATCTAGGTCAAACAAAAGAAGGGACCAAAGATTACCCGATATTGCCAGACGGAAAAGCTTTAATTGACTTCATTGATGTCACAGACATAACCGAAATGTACTTAACCAAAATTCATGACATGTGGAAAGCGCTCGAAATAAACATTAATGAAAAAACCTTGCCGGATGCTTATTGTGGGGCAAAGTGTCAATTAGGCAAAGGTCAATCATGTTTTTTTGAAAAAACTTGTTGGGAAGATTTGTTTAACCAACCTTCTGTTTTAGACTATATGACGCCCAAATCATTTCGTGATTTTAGCGGAAGAAAACTTGATAAATTTGATTTAATCAACGAAGGCTATCGAAAATTCCAAGATATTCCTTTTGGGTGGATTACGAATGATAATCACTTAATTCAACGCCAATGTTTTGATAATCAAGAAACATATGTTGATAAAAACAAAATCAAAGCCGGACTTTCGGAAATCAAATATCCCATCTATCATTTGGACTTTGAAAGCTTTCCGTGCCCGCTACCAAGATTTAAGGGAGAATATCCTTATTCCCAATCGCTCTTTCAATTTTCAATTCACATCGAAAGAAAACCGAATCAAGCATCAGAAATAGACGATCACAGGTCCTTTTTGGTGAATGACTTACAGGATCATCGGGAAGAGTTAATCCATAGTTTAATTGAGGTAATTGATTTAAGTCATGGAGGGACCGTTCTTGTTTATAACAAGAATTTTGAATATCATCAAATTAAGGAATTAGCCCGAATGTTTCCCGAGTATCAACAAGATCTTGATAATATTTGCAATCACATTTTTGATTTAAAAGACTTAGTTAAAACTTCTTCAAAACTATATATGAGTTTAGGGTTTTCTGAAGAAGAATCCAAAAAAGTCAATTATTACCATGTGAAATTATCGGGAAAGTATTCGATTAAAAAAGTTTTACCGTTGTTTTCCAATCGGTCATATGCTGATTTAGATGTAAAAAACGGCAATGAAGCGATTGTTGCCTACGCTTCATTTCAAAAATTATCCACTGAAGAAATTGAAGAAAAACGCCAACAACTAATTGCTTATTGTCGTCAAGATACATGGTCAATGGTTGAAATCCTAAACAAATTAATGTTACTAATCAATTAAAAAAAGGCTTTTCAGCCTTTTTTTATTCAATCACATATAAGACATTTCTTGTAAAACCCAAGAACGTCGCAAGAGGATATTTGTAATAAACCGCTTTTAAATTTGGATCGTTGGTGATGACAAACGTTTCTTGGCCGATGATTTCATATCCGCGAACAACAATTAAGTGTCCGTTGGTTGTATAAAGACCGGTGTTCCCCTTGATGCTAACGGCAACAGGACCAACATTTACTAAATGATATCTTAATTCATCCCAGGAATATATCTTCTTCACATAACTTGTTTCGCCATAGGAACTTATACCGACGGTGTTAAAAACCCAATTTCCGTAAATGTTATTTCCATAATCTTTAAAAAGAGGTGAGGTTTCTTGATGGGGAAGCGGGTTGGAAAACTGATGTCCATAATACATTAGCAGCATTGTGGAAGAAGTAACACTGCAAATCGAACCGCCGATGGTCGGGACATCGTGTTGGTATAGTTTCGGAACATCATAATCAACGAAATTAGGTAAGTTGGTCGTATCAACGGAATAAACATAATCAGGGATAGTTAAGGTCGCACCCACCAACCAAAGTTTTGGAGATGTTGAAGTTAAACTATTACGTCTTAACGTTATTTGAAATTGGAAAGCATTAGCTTGATTAGAATTGTTGATGATAATTTCATCATCATTCATGGAAGCAACGCCGCCATTTTGGTCAAACATGGCGTTTTGGCGACCAAAACCCCACGCACTATAAGATAGATAATTGCTCCAAACATCATTAACACGAACTCTAATTTTTAATTCAACGGTCGCTTCTTGGCTACTTAGGGCCGACCAAGAGCCAACCAACCTTGTGAAAGGACTGGTTGAAATGATATTCGATTGATATGTTCCGGCGATACTTGTGTTTTTTAACACTACTTTATCGTTTTCAATTGTTAAATCCGGATGATTACTAATCAAAAAGTCACTTAAGCGGTGGGTATACATATGGGAACTAAAGTGTGTTTCACTCGGGTTTATGGCTTTTGTGGTAACAGTAAATTGTTTTTCCATTTTGTTTTCTCCTATCATTAAAGTAGCCGTTAAAGTAACAACATGGGCTGTTTCACTTAATGAAACAACTCCGGAAGAATTGATAATTTGGGGGTGACTTGATGACCAAGAAGCGGTTACTTCATAAGCAAAGGTCACTTGCAATTCTAAATTTTGTTCAACTGTTGCCGGCAAAGACAGGGTAGAAGCAGCCATTTGTAATCGCTCTTCCGAAGTGTAAGTTAATACTTTGATATGGTAGTAATCTTCAACGAATAGATTTTGATAACTAAAGACCGCCGTTAGAATCACATCCGTATCCTTGGGACGATATTTCCATTCGCCTTTGTTTGTGAAAACATCGGGTTGATCCGAAAACCAAGCAATGGTAACACCATCAATGTTTTTAGGAAGATTGATATCGGTGTTGGTTGTTGAAGGCAGGGAAATCTGAGATTGAGCTCGCTCGATGGCATCTTCGGGACTGATTGCAAGAACCATAATTTCCTTAAAAGGGAAAGAAAGAGGGCTAGAATTAATAACCGTCGATATTGACAAAAAAACAGCAGTATCCGTGCTCGGAAGGTTTACGACACCCTGGCTTGATAAGATATCGGGTAAAGAACTAGTCCAAGTAAGAGGAATGTTAATTTGATCTATTTCTATTGAATTAGGTAATGATACATCAATATTAGTAGTATTTGGAATTGTTAGCTGTTGTTTTATTAGTTCAATTAAATCTTCTTCTTCCCAAGCCGAAACTTTAATTATTCCAAAATCAATGATTGTGTTTTCATCTTGATAAGTAATAACCGCCTGAATGTGGGCTTGTTTTTCAGATAAACCCGGATAAACCCTCCCGGAAGTATCAATTGCCTGTTCATTATCAGATTGCCAAGATAAGGCCACAGTCGCTTTCGATAATGTTAATTGGGTTGGGAACGTTAAATCTTGAGTAGTTGAACCAGGAAAAGCAATAGTTGTTTGGATTTCTTCAACTAAACTTTCCATTGAAGGTTGATTTGTGCAACCACTGAAATAAAATATTCCTAAAAAAAAGACAAGATAGATATGTTTTTTCATTAAAATCACCTTATAAAAATTATAGCATAGATTTATCTATTAACTTTTTATTTTACTTTAACAATTTGTTTATTTTTGTTTTTAACCCTTTTGTTAAAAAGTAAAATCCAAGATCAGTTAAATGAACGCCGTCAACGGTTTCTTCATAGTTCAATTTTTTTAAAAGCGCATTACCATCCACAAACTCCCAATTATTGTTTTGACATAATTGTTTTTGGAAATGATAATGATCCAAAAAACGGGCACGGAAGGATGGCTTATAATTGGCTAGAGCATATGGATAATGAGAAATAATCATAACTTTCATCACGGGATGGGCCTTTGTAATTATCTTAATAAAAGTTTCTAGGCGATCTTTTAACACTAATGCTTCTCCGGCATTGGCTTCAACCTCCAAAACCAACAACTTTATGTTTGAAAAAGAGGAAATAACACGGGCCATTTCGGCTTCTAAATGAGCACTGCCGGAAAAACCCATGTTGATTATTTCATAATTTAAAGTTCGTCCTAAAATAGAAGTGCTATTCATCCCCGGTCGTGAGGCGCAACCCCCTTGAGTAATGGAAGTTCCATAAAAAACAATTTTTTCTTGGTTAATTGGTTCCGTTGCTTGGATGGTACTATTGTTTTCAACTCCAACCGCTAATTGTTTTAAATGAATATAAAGGGGAAAATACAATCGATATTCGTTAAGTTTATTGGGAAGCCCTTCCACAATATTTATTTCGTAATTTTCCGAATCAACTTTGGTTGTTCCTAAAAAAAGCCATTTATTGCCTTTATGAATATAAAGGTCACAACCAATTGTTCCGGTTGCCGTCATGTGGGCCATATAGGCCTTAGAAGACACACTGGCCCTTACACGAATAAACGAAGAATTAGTTGCGAAAGACAAATAAGCACCGCTCGGATGAAACTTTAAGAAATCGACCGTTTTGGAGATGCTTATGCCATTTGGCAAGCGACTAAGAGAGTGTTCAAGCGTATAAAAAGGTAAACCGTGAACATTGAAACAAGGAGCATCGTAATTGTAAAAAACGGGTTGTTTTAAGTTATTTTCCATTTTAACCACCTTGAGTATTATATTACATTTAACTGTCAAAAGAAAAGAATAATCGATAATTTTTAAAATTAGATATATTTTCGAGTAAAAAAAACGCTTTTTTAAAAAAGCGATAATTTATTATTAAAAAACAATAACGGTTTTTTATTTGCAAATCATAAAGATTGAATCAGTTTCGTTTAATATTATTTCGTCTTTTTGATTTAAATTTCCTTTAAAAATTTGGGTTATTCCATCTTTTACAATGCCGATAACTTTAAATTGGTTGTTACTTGATTTGTAAATAGAAAGGATTAAATCAGATTTTGCATGAAAGGAAAGAGGGAATTTACAGTTAAAAACAGCTTTAGTTTGATAAGCATATATTTCATATGATTTTTCGGCACCTTCCCCATCATAAGTTAATAAGTCTTGATATAGAGGAAATAAGAAACGGTTTTTACGAAGTTGAGTCATCATTTTACTGATATACTCATTACTGATAATGGTGTTTGTGACATGGTAACTTTTGGCGATGGCATAGTGTTTCGGATCAAGAAGGTCAATGACAATTTTAGCTTGATGCTTTTTGACGATTTCTTGAGCCATAAGGAGCGTTAATAAAACATCAACATCATAATCTTTTTGTTCCAGAGCGTCATTTAATAGAATTAAAACAGTATCAATTTTTTCAAGTTCTTGAATTTATTTTACAAAAACATTGAGTTGTTCGTTTTCTTCAGATAAAATTATGACGGCTTTAGCTTGCTCAATATGAGCTAAAACGAGGTCGCTTTTTGATAAGACTTCACCTTCTCTCACAATTATTTTTATTTTGCCGCGGTGAACTTTTTTATCAAGCAGTTTGCGCTCAATTTCCGTTTCGATTGCTTCTTTTTTGTGTGAAGATAAAACAACAATATGCGTATTTCCTTCATTAAATCCGAAATTAACTCAACGGCCTTCGCATTCCAATTCAAAATTAAAATGTGGTCATAAATAAACAATTTGTTTTTTCCGACTTCTGATTGTTCAATAATTGAAGAAAACCAGCTGGCGACATAACCAATTATTCCGCCCGAAAAAGTAATCATGGAAGTAAGAATAACAAATATCGAAAATATTCTAATTGAATAATCAACATCCGGATCATAAAATTCCGGTTCAAGCATCCACGTAATCCCCGATTTCCAAAGCGATGAAACGAGATTGCCATGGGTATCGAAAGACAATAAAGATGCTAAAAGAGAAGACCCTCACCGCAAAACAATGTTAAAAATGACGATTATTAATAAAACAAGACCCCGAGTGCTTTTGGCACGAACAATACTGAAAAACCTTTTTATCGCTTCCATTTCAAAAACCATCAGACTTAAATTTTGTCCATTTTAACCCAATTCTATCACAATTATGAAAACGATCAACAAAAATTCCTGGGAGCAAAATCATCCCAAAATAATTAATTTTTAAATAACCTTTGCATTACAAATAATAAAACACTTGCATTTTTATAGAATTTATAATATACTATTATTGCGCCGAGAGGCGTACTTATCCCCTACATATAGCAGTGAATAAGAAATTATTCACAACATCCCCTTCCTAAAACTGAGCCTTACCCCGGCTCAGTTTTTCCTTATAAAAACAATGTTCCTACATAGACAAACACGGCTTCATTTGTTATAATATTTGTGAGAAGGATTATTATGGATTACATAGCTTTTGATTTTGAGACGGCCAACCAACACCCCACCAGCGCCTGCAGTATTGGTTTGGTTGGTGTTACAAATAATAAAATGGAATTTTGCCAACAATACCTAATTAATCCTGAAGAAGAATTTAGTGATTTCAATATCAATATTCATCATATAACTCCCGAGATGGTTTTAAATGCCAGCACCTTTCCCGGTGTTTGGGAACAAATAAAGCCTTATTTTCAAAACACGATTGTTTTTGCTCACAATGTGGCCTTTGACATTGGTGTTTTGAAAGCTTTAATAGAAAAATATGATTTAGAACCACCGCAAGTTAAGTTTGGCTGTACTTGGAAGATCGCTTCAAAATTATGGAAAGATGAACTTAAGAACCACCGTTTGAATACATTATCGGCTTATTTAGAGGTTGACCATCAACATCATGATGCCCTTAGTGACGCCAAGGTTTGCGTTGAAATAATTACGCGTGGGCAAAGAATGACCAGTACGAGTGATGTCTACGAACTCTACGATGCGCTGGGAATTCAATTTGGGAAATACGACCAAGAGCGCTTTTTACCAACCGTTAATAAATACATAAGAAAAGCGCCCGTGAAAGTGATAGAAAATGAGCTTCTTAATAATAAAGTCGTTTGTGTTCTTGGAAAACCCAAAACTTTGACGAAAGCAAAGTTAACAAATTTGCTCATTAATAATGGTGTTTTTCTTGAAAAAAACATAAACCGAAGTTTGGATTATGTGTTGGTTTTAGGAAATTGTCCTAAAGCAAAACTTATGGTGGCGGTGATGCTTTCACAACACGGAGCGCCATTAAAGTTCATTAATGAACAAGAAGTGTTGGCGATGATAAAAGAGGAACCATGCCAGAATTAAGTTTTATTGCATCAGAAGCAAACGATCTTTTAACTTTTTTACAATCTTTTCATTTGTCTAAAAAAAACATTCAAGAATTGTTTACCAATAAAAGCTTGGCCATTAACGGAATGGAAGTTATCAAAAATGTTCGTTATGAAAAAGGGGATTTAATTCTCATCGACTATTATGAAGACACGAAAATAACCCCTTTTTACCAAAAATTAGATATTGTTTATGAAGACGAGGACATCCTTGCTATTAACAAACCCATCAACTTGTTGGTTCACCCCGACGGTAATAGCGAACAAACGCTTGATAATATGGTGTTTGCATATTATTTGCAAAAGAACAATTCTTTAAATCCTCGGCACTTGCATCGATTAGATAAAGACACAAGCGGGTTAGTATTATATGCAAAGCACTTGTTGGCTCACGCCTTTTTAAACTACCAAATTGAAAAAGAATTAATTGAAAAACATTATTATGCAATTGTGCAAGGGGAAATGGAAAAGCCGAAAGGTATTATTGAACTTCCCATCGGCCGAAACCGTCACGAATCCAACAAATACTTAGTAAATTTGCAGGGAAAATCAGCGGTTACCATCTATCATACCATCAAATCATCCCACCATTTCTCTTTGCTTGATGTGGTTATCAAGACGGGAAGAACCCACCAAATTCGGGTTCACTTTGCCCATTTTAACCACCCCGTTGTGGGTGATAAACTATATGGAAAACCAGCCCATCGATTAATGCTTCACGCTTACGGGTTAGACTTTATTCATCCAAGAACAAGGAATAGGGTAAGCATCAGAACAAGAATTCCCGATGATTTTTTATTTAAAAGCGAAAAGAGTTAATATGCGAACTTTTATTGGAATTAAGCCCCTGGATTGTTTATATGATTTGGTAGTTGTTCAAAACAATTTAAGAACGCAAACCCAAGCCCATTTTACAAAACCCGAAAACATTCATTTAACTTTGTTTTTTCTGGGTGAAATTGATGATTCACAAATTGAGAAAGTAAAGAAGGTTTTTGATAAAATGGTTTTTAAAAGTTTTAGTTTGGAAATAAACGAAATAACCAATTTCAAAGACATGATTATTGCAAAAACAAAAAAGAATTTTCAATTAGACGGACTCTATAAAAAGTTAAAAGATCTTTTAATGGACCAAGGCTTTTTATTTGAAAATCGCCCTTATTTTTCCCACATAACTCTTGCAAGAGAAACTAGTTATCAAGTAAAAAAAGACGTTTCTTATTTGTTTAATGTCAACACGGTTACTTTGTTTTCTTCCGAGCGTGACAACAATGGTTTAAAATATCGACCAATTGGCCGTTTTGACCTTGATTAATTTAGAGAGGAAGTACAAACAATCATGAAAACAAATTTTCAAGAAGCCGAACTATTTCCTCCTTTTTTTTCTGACCCGTTTGAATTGCGTTTAGTAAGAACCAAAGAAGAAATGCAAGAAGTTTTAAAATTACGATATGAAGATTTACTATTGTACTACAATGCCGAGAACACGAACGAAGCCGGGATCTTTACCGATCAATATGATGATTATTGCGAGCATTTAATAGTTATTGATCACACCGAAGAAATAATTGTCGGCACTTATCGTTTTGTTCGCAAAGAGCATTTAGTTAATACCAATAAATTTATTACGGAAAACGAATACGATTTAACTTGTTTAAAACCTTATCCCATCATGGAATTAGGAAGAGCCGTCGTCAAAAAAGAATATCGTAGTGGGGCCGTTATCATGTTGCTTTGGCGCGGCATTTTTGAGTATGCGAAGTTAAACAACATTCAATATATGTTTGGAACAGCGTCATTTAACGGAACTAATCTTGAAAACTACGAACACGGATTATCTTATTTATATTACCATTATTTAGCAAATTTCCATATTTCCGCTTTAGGGCCAACAAGCCGAAAATTAAACATTATGCCGTTGGAACATATCGATGAACATCTTGCTAAAAAACAATTGCCACCACTTGTTAAGGGGTATTTGCGAGTGGGAGCACAGTTTGCTTCGGATATTTTTATTGATTATCCGTTTAAAAGTATTGATGTTTTTGTATTAGTCGACTTAAACAATCTTGACCCAAAACATGTTCAAAAAATAATAGGTTAATTCATAATAAGGGGGATAATATGAAAACCGACAATCAATTAGTTAACGATCTTTACACTCACGACGAACAGGCTTTCCAAGAAATTTACACCAAGTATTACTGGTTGGTTTTTGATGTCATAAATAAGAAGGTTAAAAATTATGACCTCTCCAAAGAAATCACCCAGGATGCTTTTTTAAAGATGTGGAATAACATTTCGCAATACCAAAAAAATACCAACTTCAAAGCTTGGTTTCTAACAATCGCCAAAAACTTAGCCATCGATCAAATAAAAGAAATAACCACCCAACGATTACAATTGATTGTCGATGATGATTTAGTTAAAAACATCAGTAAGTTTGATGAAAAAATTCAAATTGAATTCCAAATCGATTTGAAGAAGATTTTAAACGAATTAGAATATAAAGTAATAGGAATGACAACGATTTATCATTTGAAAAGACGCGAGGTCGCCGAAGCCTTAAATAAGCCCTTAGGAACTATCTTACGAGTCCACAATGAAGCTTCGAAAAAGATAAATCTTTTTTTAAAACAAAAAACCGAATAAAAAAAATTGACAAAAAACAGGTTTTTCAATGTTTTATAATTTTTTGAATAAAATTGACTAATTAATCGTTTTATTGATTGTAGGTCAAGTTTTTCAAACAAATGAAGATGTCAATTCCAATAATGAGAACTCTACATTTTTCTTTTCTTTTAACGGGATGCCTATATTAGAGGAAAGCAAACTTCTCAAAATCTTTTCTTTTTTCCAAAAAAACGCTTGATTTACGGGGGAAATAAATCAAGCCGTAATTGTTTTTTTTCTCCTTTTTGACGAAAACTAATGATTACACCACTAAAAAACATATTGGCTTCCAATATGTTTTTTTCTTGTGAAATAAAACGAATTAAGATATAATACATATGATATGAAATGGAATATGTATGAAAAAGAAAAATAATGCTCTTGCTTTAGCTGCCGTTGCCACCATCATCGGGGCATCAGCTAACGCTTTATCCAAACTTGGTCTTGAAGGCTTTTCGCCCATTCCCATGGCAGTGCTTCGCCATTTTTTTACTGCTTTGTTCTTTATCGCTTTAGCCATATTTTCAAAAATTAAATTACCAAAGTTAAAAGATGTCCCGTGGTTTTTCTTAACGGGCTTTTCGGGATTTGCGATGTTTTCTTTGCTATTTAACCTTGGATTAGAGACGACCGATGTTTCCATGGCCAGTATCATTTTAGGCACGTTTCCCATTATGACAATAATCATTGCCGCGATTGCTTTTAAAGAAAAAATCGCTTTAGGTGGTTATTTAGCGGTCATCATTGAATTTGCCGGTATTATTGTCTTGTTTGCAAATAAAGGCGCTTTTTCAGTTTCACTGGGAGCTTTATTAATTTTTCTTTCGGCTTTGATGCTGGCCATTTATAATGTCACGCAAAAATATCTTTTAAAAAAGTACCGTCCCATTGAAATCATCACTTATAGCATCATGACGTGTTTGTTAATGATGTCAATGTATATTCCCCAAGCAGTATCAGAATTAATGGTGGCACCTCCCAAAGCTCTTTGGGCGGTCATCATTCTGGGGGTGGTTGCCAGCGGCGTTACCACTATTTTTTGGTCCATAGCCGTATCAAAGGCAAAGTCCGTTTCCACAATCACCAACTTTGCTTTCTTAACGCCTTTTTTAGCGATTCTTTATGGGCTATTGCTTGTTCCCGAACCACTTTCTATTAAAACAATTATTGGGGGTTTAGTCATTGTCGGGGGTTCAATCATGTTCCAGTACTTTAATAATCGACAAACATTAAAACCATCCAATCAGCCCAAACAAGATGTAGTGGAGGTCAATGATGGTTCAAAAACTTTATAAAACACAACTAATTCTTTTTGTTTCTTACTTGTTGCTGACGATTTTCTTTTTAATTGGTTTTCACAATTCCATGTATGATACTTTTTTACCAACCTGGCTTGGCGATATAATGATGCTTCTGGCCGCCATTTACTTTGTGGGGTGTGGGATTTTGATTCCGATTGGTTGGACCATCATGATGGTATATCAATACCAAATGAAAGACATCATGGAAAAAGAAGCCTTTCCCCATCCGATTAAAGATTTTGTTTTTAAGCAGTTTTTTCCTTTAATGGTTCTTGGTTATTATTTAATTAATTTAGGGTACTTAGTCATTTTGAAAAAAGAATCATCACTTGATTTGGTTCATTTTTTAGCGGTGCTCTTGCTGATATTTAGTTTATATGTACAAGACCAAACTCCGAACAAAAGGAAGTGGACGGCCTTATTTGGATTAGGGTGTGGAGGGGTTGTCGTTTGGATGGTTGAATTAGTTGTCAGTCCTTACTTTAAGCAAGCCATGCTGGAACAGACAGAATTGATTTATGGGATGAGTTACCAAGTGATGTTTTATCTTATTTGGATTTTCACAATCGCCATCATCGGCTATGCAACAGTGGGATTTTTCTATATTCCCAGTCAAAAAAAATATCGTCATTTGCTGCTTTTGATTGTTTCGTTAATGATTGTTTTCTTAAACATTGTTCGTCAATTAGACATTTTTAGCCAACAGATGATTGGATAAGGAGGAGTATGAGAAAGTTTTTAGTTACTGGCGGAGCCGGTTTTATTGGCAACGAAATATGCCGTTTATTAATATCGTTGGGACATGAAGTCATTGCTTTTGATAATCTTTCCAGTGGCCACATCGAAAACCTTAGTGATTTATATAACAATCCTAAGTTTAAATTCATAAAAGGCGATGTTACGAACTATCAACAATGTTTAGAAGCAAGTCGCAATGCTGATTATATCATTCATCAAGCCGCGCTAGTCTCCGTACCAAGATCCATTGAGGAGCCGCTTTTAAATAATGAGATCAATGTGAAGGGTTTTGTTAATGTTTTAGAAGCAGCCAGAAGCAACCTTGTGAAAAAAGTTGTTTATGCCTCTTCATCGGCCGTCTACGGCGATAACACGGATGAAATAAAAGTTGAAGAGAGAACCGGATCGCTTCTTTCACCCTATGCTTTAAGTAAACAAGCCAACGAATGGTATGCGAAGCTATATACCAAATTATATAATCTTCCGACGACGGGACTTCGTTATTTTAATGTTTATGGTCCGAAGCAAGACCCAAGCAGCGTTTATTCGGGTGTCATTTCCATCTTTTTTAAAAAAGCAAAAAACCATGAGGACTTCACCATTTTCGGTGACGGATCGATTACTCGTGACTTTATCCATGTTGCGGATGTTGCCAAGGCCAATTTGCAAGCATGCCTCTTTGAAAACGCGAAAGGCGAAGTCTATAACATCGGCACGGGACGATTTGTTTCCATTAAGGAACTTGCCAACTTAGTGATAAAAGTAACCAAGGCTCGTTCTAAAATTAATTATGAAAAAGCTCGTTTCGGAGATATCCAATATAGTTGTGCGAATGTGAATAAAGCTTTAAAACAACTGGGTTTCCAGGCGTCGATTACGCTTGAAGAAGGCTTAAAGCAAATGGTAAATCAAATAAAATAAGGTGATGGAAGTCTAGAAAAACTAGACTTTTTTCTTTGCATTAAAAAGTCAGAGCGAAAAAGTATTTTTTTCTTGACATTAATGGTTTGTTTTGGTAACATATGTAAGGCTTTTAGAGAGGCAAGGATATGCGAGGTTGCTGATACTCACGGTTGCGTTGCCAACACCGTAAAAATCAGGTAATTCGCATGGAGCCAAGCTACATTTTAAATGGACGCAAAAGGAGGACCAAAAATGGCAAAGCAAGCTTTAAGAATCAAATTAATTTCTTATGATCATCGATTGTTAGATCAATCAGCAAAAAAAATTGTTGAAGCGGCTAAAAAAACGGGAGCAGTTGTTTCCGGACCGATTCCGCTACCAACAGAAAAAGAGGTATTCACAGTCATTCGTTCACCTCACAAGTACAAAGATAGTCGTGAACAATTTGAAAGAAGAACTCACAAACGTTTAATCGACATCGTCGAAACAACTCCAAAAACTATGGATGCATTAATTCATTTGGAGATACCGGCCGGTGTTGATATTATCCTAAAATAATGAGTAAAGTAGGAGGTGAAACTCATGGCCAAAGGAATCTTAGGTAAAAAAGTCGGAATGACACAAGTTTTCTCCACAGAAGGAACTTTAATCCCCGTAACAGTAGTTGAAGTAACCCCAAATGTGGTCTTACAAAAGAAAACAATTGAAACAGATGGTTATCAATCTGTGCAATTAGGTTATAGCGACAAGCCCCAAAGACTTGCCACTAAACCTGAAATCGGACATGCCTCAAAAGCAAATGCCAACCCTAAGCGCTTCATTAAAGAAATCGCTGGGGAGGAAATGAATTTCTTTGAGGTAGGTCAAGAGGTAAAAGCAAATATATTCAAGGAAGGCGAGATTGTTGATGTTACCGGAACCAGCAAAGGTAAAGGCTATTCTGGTGGTATTAAACGTCACAATTTCCAAAGAGGTCCTATGGCTCATGGTTCCGGATACCATCGTGGTATTGGTTCTATGGGTGAACGGACTGCCCTTCGCGTTAAAAAAGGCAAAAAGATGGCAGGACGTATGGGTGGTGAACAAGTTACTATCCAAAATTTAGAGATTGTAAAAATCGATTTAGAAAAAAATGTTATGTTAATTAAAGGTAACGTTCCTGGAGCAAACCGTTCTTATGTTGTTGTCAGCAATGGCGTAAAAGCTCGTACTCCTGAAGTTAATCCTGAAGCATTAGCGTAAGAAGGGAGAAACATATGCCAAGTATCGTAGTACATAATCAATTAGGTGAAGAAGTTGGAAAAGTAAACCTAAACAAGAATGTTTTTGCCATTGAACCTAACATGCAAGCGGTATATGACGTTGTCAACGCCGAACGCGCTGCAATGCGACAAGGAACCAGCAAAACCAAAGACCGTACCGAGGTTAGAGGTGGTGGACGAAAACCGTGGCGTCAAAAAGGAACTGGCCGTGCCCGTCAAGGAAGCATCCGTGCTCCTCAATGGCGTGGTGGCGGTGTCGTTTTTGGCCCAACTCCAAGAAAGTACAATGTGAAAGTCAATCGCAAAGTAATGCAATTGGCTGTCAAATCATTACTATCCGATCGTTTTAAAAACAAGAATATTATTGTTTTAGATAAAATTGAATTAGCAGATTTTCGAACAAAGAGTTTTGTTTCGGTTTTGGAAAGTTTAAAAATAGTTGGAAAAACGATTTTTATCACAACGGAAGAAGATTATAACCTATTTGTTGCCAGCCGAAACATTCCGAATGTCTATGTTCAAACCAAGCAACATTTAAGCGTATACGATTTAATTAATGCCGACACCTATGTTGCGACCGAAGCCGCACTGAAAAAATATGAGGAGGATTTGAAATAATGAACCAATCAGGAAAAAATCCTTTTGAAGTTATTAAACGCCCACTTATTACGGAAAAAACAACTAAATTAGTTGAACAAGGAAAATACACATTTGAAGTGATGCAAGGGGTCAACAAGATTGAAGTTGCCAACGCCGTTGAACAAGCTTTTAAAGTTAATGTTGTTCAAGTAAACATCATTTCCGTTCGTAAAAAAGAACGCAAAGTTGGAAAATACAGTGGACTTCGTCCTGCTGTGCTAAAAGCGATTGTAACTTTGCAGAAAGGTCAGACTTTAGACGTTTTCGAAGTCTAATAGTTGGAGGAAAACATTATGCCTATTAAAAAATATAATCCCACAACCAACGGACGTCGCGGCATGACCGTGCTTTCATTCCAAGAAATTACAACAACCACTCCAGAAAACAGTTTGGTTACTTCACTGTCAAAAAATGGTGGACGTAACAACATGGGACGCATTACCGTTCGTCATCAAGGTGGAGGCCACAAACGAAAATATCGCATTATTGACTTTAGACGCAATAAAGATGGTATTATCGGCCGTGTAGCAACCATCGAATACGATCCTAATCGTTCCGCAAACATCGCCTTAGTCAATTATGCTGATGGCGAAAAACGTTACATTCTGGCTCCTAAGGGCTTGAGCGTCGGAACAAAAGTAGTTTCTGGTAATGATGTTGATATTCTTGTTGGCAACAATATGCCACTTGGAAGAATTCCCGTTGGTACATTCATTCACAATATTGAATTGACCCCAGGACGCGGCGGACAATTAGTTCGCGCCGCCGGAACCAGTGCGCAGATTTTGGGACGTGAAGATAAATATGTCATCATTCGTTTGACCAGTGGTGAAGTTCGTAAGATTTTAAGTGTTTGCCGTGCCACCATTGGCGAAGTCGGCAACTCCGATCATGAACTTGTCAACATTGGCAAGGCCGGAAGAACTCGTTATTTAGGAGTTCGTCCAACGGTTCGCGGTTCCGCCATGAACCCTAACGATCACCCACATGGTGGTGGTGAAGGTCGTGCACCAATCGGTCGTAAAGCACCATTAACACCATGGGGCAAAAATGCCATGGGCGTTAAGACTCGTAACACCAAGAAAAAGTCTTCTAATTTAATTATTAGACGACGAGTAAGCAACTAGGAGGAAATAATTTATGGCACGTTCATTAAAAAAAGGCCCATTCTGCGATGATCATTTGATGAAAAAAGTTGTTGCACAAACGTCAACAAGCAAAAAAGTCATTCAAACTTGGTCACGCCGTTCCACAATTTTCCCAGAATTCATCGGCTTAACAATTGGTGTATATAATGGGAAATCCCATATTCCTGTTTATGTAACAGAAGATATGGTTGGACATAAATTAGGAGAATTCGCTCCGACGAGAACCTTCCGTGGACACGGAAAAGACAAAAAAGCAACTGAAAGTAAATAAGGAGGAAGAAAATGGAAGCAAAAGCAATCGCCAAAACCGTTCGAATCGCTCCTCGTAAAGTTCGCTTAGTTGTTGATCTCGTACGAGGGAAAAAAGTTGCAGAAGCAACAGCGATATTACGCCTGACGCCAAGAGCGGCAAGTGTTGTGATCGAAAAAGTATTAAAATCGGCAACAGCTAACGCTGTTAATAATTACAAATTGGATCAAGCAAAGTTATTCGTTAAAGAAGCATATGTTAACGAAGGACCAACAATGAAACGATTTTTACCAAGAGCCAAAGGAAGTGCCGCGGCGATTTTAAAACGCACAAGCCACATTACCTTAGTTCTTGCCGAGAAAGCATAAGGAGGAATCTCATGGGACAAAAAGTTAATCCAATTGGCTTAAGAGTCGGAATCATTCGTGATTGGGATTCTAAATGGTTCGCTAGTAAATTAGAAGTACCAGCCTTATTGCATGAAGATTTAAAAATTCGTAAATACCTGAGCAATTTTTATAAAAAAGCTTATGTATCTAAAGTCGAAATTGAACGAACCAAAACCAAAATCATGTTAACGCTTTATACCGCTAAACCGGGTGTGGTTATTGGACGTGAAGGCGCAACCAAAACTCAAGCTGTTGAAGAATTACAAAAATTAACTGGAAAAACGATTTTCCTAAGTGTTGTGGAAATCAAGAACCCGGATTTAGATGCTGTCTTAGTTGCTCGCAATATTGCCGAACAACTTGAAAACCGCGCTTCATTCCGTCGTGTTCAAAAAATGGCTATTCAAAAAACCATGCGCGCTGGTGCGAAAGGCATTAAAACCAAAATTGCCGGACGCTTAGGCGGAGCCGAGATGGCTCGTGAAGAAGGCTATAGCGAAGGAACTGTTCCTCTGCATACCCTTCGTGCGGATATTGACTATGCTGTTGACGAAGCAAAAACAACTTATGGAAAATTAGGTGTTAAGGTTTGGATCTGCTTGGGCGAAGTTTTACCCGAAAAGAAAAACAAGCAGGGGGATAAATAATTATGTTAATGCCTAAAAGAACAAAATTCCGTCGTCCTCATCGCGTTAGTTATGAAGGTAAAGCCAAAGGCGGAAAAGAAATAAGTTTCGGTGAATATGGCCTTCGCGCTGATATCGGAACATGGATTACTTCGCAACAAATCGAAGCGGCCCGTATTGCTATGACCCGTTATATGAAACGTGCCGGTAATGTTTGGATCCGCATCTTCCCGCATATGGGTGTATCTCATAAACCACTTGAAGTCCGTATGGGTGGTGGTAAAGGTGCTCCCGATCACTATGTTGCGGTTGTAAAAAGAGGCACAATTATGTTTGAAGTTGGTGGCGTTGATGAAGCAACCGCACGTGAAGCCCTTCGTTTAGCATCACATAAACTTCCCATTACAACAAAAATCGTGTCAAAAGAAAGTGGTGAGTAATAATGGCTAAAAAAGAGAAAAAAGCAGTCGTAGTTGAACAAACGGTTCGTGAATCCGAAACTGCAAAGATTCGTAAAATGGATGAAGCCACTATTAATAAAAGTATCTTGGAATTAAAACAAGAATTATTCAATTTACGTTTTCAGGCCGCTGTCGGCAAGCTAGAAAATACAGCACAACTTGGTAAAACCAAAAAGCAAATTGCCCGCATGAAGACCGTTTTAACAGAACGTGCTAAGGCTTTGAGATAGGAGACAACAAATGGAAACAGAAAAAAAGATTCACCGAGAATATATCGGAAAAGTTGTATCGGATAAAGAAGATAAAACTATTAAAGTGCTTTACACAACCTTTCACCGCCATCCTTTATATGGAAAACGCGTTGAAGTTTCGAAAAACTTAACGGCTCATGATGAAAAGAATGAAGCAAAAGTTGGCGACATCGTGCGCATTGTGGAAACAAGACCGATTTCAAAGACCAAACATTTCCGCTTGCTTGAAATTATCGAGCATGCTGAAAATGTCTAAGGAGGAAAATCATGATTCAACAGGAAACAAGATTAAAGGTCGCTGACAATTCCGGCGCCAAAGAAATTCTGACAATCAAGATTTTAGGAGGAACAACCCATCATTATGCTAATATTGGTGATGTGATTGTGGCTGCTGTTAAATCCGCCACTCCTGGTAGTGCAGTCAAAAAAGGTGAAGTTGTAAAAGCAGTAATTGTTAGAACAAAATCAGGATTAAGAAGAAATGATGGAACTTACATCAAGTTTGATGACAATGCCGCCGTTTTAATTCGTGAAGATAAAACCCCAAGAGGAACACGCATTTTTGGCCCCGTTGCTCGTGAACTACGTGAAAGTGAGTTTATGAAAATTATTTCTCTAGCTCCTGAGGTTCTATAAGGAGGACCTCATGAATATTAAAAAAGGCGATACCGTAAAAATTATTGCAGGAAACAGTAAAGGCAAAACTGGAAAAGTTTTGAATGTATTTCCAAAAGAAAATAAAGTTGTGGTTGAAGGCATTGCAGTCGTTTCTCGCCACACCAAACCTTCAAATGCGCATCCCGATGGCGGAATTATTAAAAAGGAAGCCGCAATTGACGCTTCAAATGTGCAAATTTTTGATACAAAAGGTAATGTATCTTCCAAAATTGCTCACAAAGTCATTGATGGCAAAAAAGTAAGAGTCGCCAAAAAAACGGGCAACGCATTGGATAAGTAGGAGGATGACGATGAATCGAGTTCAAAAAGATTATATCGATAATATCAAACCAGCAATGATGAAAAAGTTTGGTTATACTTCGATTATGCAAGTTCCAAAACTTGAAAAAATTGTTGTTAACATGGGTGTTGGTGAAGCCATCAACAATTCAAAATTGTTAGATGCTGCTGTCGAAGACTTAACAACTATTTCTGGTCAAAAGCCGATTATTACAAAATCAAAAAAAGCCATCGCTGCCTTCAAGCTTCGTGAAAATGTGGCAATTGGATGCAAAGTAACGCTTCGTGGCGAAAGAATGTATCATTTCTTTGATAAACTAATTTCGATTTCCTTGCCACGTGTGCGTGACTTCCGGGGTTTAAGTAAAGACTCCTTTGATGGAAGAGGCAATTATACCATTGGGGTTAAAGAACAACTAATATTCCCAGAAATCAACTACGATAAAGTGTTGAAAGTACGCGGAATGGACATTGTTATTGTTACCACTGCCAAAACTGATGAAGAAGGCAGAGAACTATTATCCCAACTTGGGATGCCTTTCAAGAAGTAAGGAGGATTTATGGCAAAGAAATCAATCGTTTTTAGAAGTAAACAAAAACAAAAATTTGCGGTACGTGAATACACTCGTTGTGAGCGTTGTGGTCGTCCACACTCCGTATATCGTAAATTTCAATTATGCCGCATTTGCTTTAGAGAATTAGCCAATAAGGGACAAATCCCTGGCGTTACTAAAGCGAGCTGGTAACATATGTTGGAAGGAGGCCATCTAAATGGTAATGACTGATCCAATTGCGGATATGCTTACTCGCATTCGTAATGCCAATCAAATGAAACACGAGTATGTGGAGATCCCTGCATCAAGAGTAAAGTTAGAGATTTTAAATGTTATAAAACGCGAAGGTTATATTTATGATGTTGAGCTTATCCCCAATGATAAGCAAGGTGTTTTAAAAGTAACCATGAAATATAGTGAAAAGAAACAAAGAGTAATCAAAGGTTTAAAGAGAATATCTAAACCGGGATTGCGTCTTTATGCAAAAGCCAGCGAAATGCCAAAAGTATTAAATGGTTTAGGTATGGCAATTGTATCAACAGCAAATGGCGTTATGACGGATAAAGAAGCGCGTCAACAAAACATTGGCGGCGAAGTTATAGCGTTTGTTTGGTAATTAAGGAGGATTAAAATGTCACGTGTTGGTAATAAAACGATTAAGTTCGCTCATGGGACAACGGTCACTTTAGGAGCTAATAATCACGTTGAAGTGAAAGGCCCCAAAGGACATATCGCTTATGATTTCCATCCTGAGATGATTATTGAAGTCAAAGAAGGAACGGTTCATATCAGTCGTCCAAGTGATTCCATTGAGCATCGCACCCTTCACGGAACAACAAGAGCTCTTTTACACAATATGGTAGAAGGTGTTTCACACGAGTTTTCTAAATCTTTGGAAATCCAAGGAACAGGATTTAAAGCAGCCTTAAAAGGAAAAGTTTTAGTTCTGAATGCCGGATACTCGCATTTAGTAGAAATGCCAATTCCGGAAGGAATAACAGTTGTGGTTCCAACGCCAACTGAAATTACAGTTAAAGGTGTTGATAAACAAGTTGTCGGGCAATTCGCAGCCGAAATTTATCAGGTTCGTAAACCTGAACCATATCTTGGAAAAGGAATTCGTTACAAAGGACAAGTTGTTCGTCGTAAAGAAGGAAAGAAAGCTAAGTAGAGAGGAGACGTAAACAAATGATTAAAAAGACATCACGTAACGATATGCGTTTAGTACGCCACTTACGTATTCGTAAAAACATTTCCGGAACGCCGACTCTACCTCGATTAAATGTGTTCCGTTCAAACGCTCACATTTATGCACAAATTATTGATGATGTTGCGCAAAAAACATTAGTTTCCGCATCCAGCATCGATAAAGAATTAAAATTAACCAATGGCTCAAATATTGAAGCAGCCACTCAAGTTGGAACTTTAATTGCGAAACGAGCTTTAGAAAACAACATTGAAACAATTGTCTTTGACCGCGGAGGATATATTTATCACGGACGAGTTAAAGCATTAGCCGAAGCAGCACGCGCCGCTGGCTTAAAATTTTAGGAGGTATTGAATGCGTCAAGAACCAAGAAAACCCAAAAGAGAAGCGCCAGTAGAAGTTGTAAAAGAATTTGAAGAACGCGTTGTCAGCATCAATCACGTTGCTAAAGTTGTAAAAGGTGGTCGTCGTTATCGTTTCAGTGCGGTTGTTATTGTTGGAAACAAAAAAGGCCGTGTTGGTTTAGGAACGGGAAAAGCCATTGAAGTTCCCGATGCCATTAAAAAAGCCGTTGAAGATGCTAAGAAAAACATGATTGATGTTCAAGTTGTTAACATGACCATCCCTCATGAAATCACTGGTGTTCATGGTGCCGGTCGCGTTTTTCTAAAACCTGCCAAAGATGGAACAGGCATTATTGCCGGAGGTCCCGTTCGTGCGGTTGTGGAATTAGCGGGCATTCAAAACATTTTGTCGAAATCATTAGGTTCATCGACTCCGATCAATATCGTCAGAGCAACTATTAATGGTTTGCAAGAATTACGCACTCTTGAACAAGTCAGTGCGATTCGTAACAAAAAACCTGAGGAGATTTTAGGATAATATGAATACTAAAGAAATTAAGATTAAGTTAGTTAAAAGTCCTTTTGGCCGAAAGCCACATCAAAGTAAAACCTTGAAAGCCCTCGGCTTAACTAAGATAAACCAAATCGTCATTAAAGAAGACAACGATGCCATTCGTGGCATGGTTGCGACTGTTGCCCATTTGGTTGAGATTCAATAGGAGGATTGCATGAAACTACATGAATTAAAGCCGGTACCCGGTGCACGCCACAGCAAAAACATTGTTGGCCGTGGCACATCAAGTGGTATGGGAAAAA
>JBFXGS010000004.1:0-32535 GCA_050177775.1 Bacilli bacterium
TCTCCTATATAATATATTATAGCATAACATAGGTTTAAAGTCAATAGAAAATAAAAAATAGTTAAAATAACTTAAAACATTAAGATTTTAACTATTTATACTGTTTTTATGATCTAATTTGATTGTTAGTGGTTTTTCTTAGCACAACACTGCAAAAGTCAGGTTATAACACATGATTTCAATTAAACCAAATTTTCCAAATATTATCAGGGTTGTTAATATTAAAAAATTAAAAAACCTTCCAAAATATTAATTTTGAAAGGTTTGCAATTGGCAAATAATGGTGGAATCAGAGGGGTTTGAACCCACGACCCCTTGCACGTCAAGCAAGTGCTCTCCCGCTGAGCTATGATTCCAAGTAGAGTAATTATACTAAAAAAATTTTCTTTTTGCAATTCAAAATTAAAAAATGACACAAAAAGTGTCATTTATGTTAATTGTTTAAGTTCTTTCTTCTAATCAATTCTAAAACAGCAAATGAAGCAACATCTTCAGCATACTTCTTTTGGCCAAAACCGGCATCGTAACCGAGTTCTTTTGCCAGTTCATGCGTAATCCTTGCTCCCCCAGCAATTAATAAAACATGATCCCTCATGCCTTCGGCTTCTAACATTTCCACAAGTTCTAATAAATTTTTCAAATGAACATCTTTTTGCGTCACGGTTTGACTGACAAGTAAAACATCCGCATGAGCTTCTTTAGCTTTTCGCACAAACACTTCATTTGGAACCTGACTTCCTAAATTAATCGCTTTGATGTTTTTATATCTCTCTAAGCCATAATGACCGGCAAAACCCTTCATATTCATGATGGCATCAATCCCAACCGTATGCGCATCTGTTCCTGTGGATGCGCCAATAAAAACAATTTCTCTTTGCAATTCTTTTTCAATTAAGGCTTCAATTTCTTCTTTCGAATAGGTCGGTGTTGTGACATCACTGACCTGAATTGTATCCGGGTCAACCAAAAAAGGAATGGAGCCATAAATAATGTAAAAACTAAAATCATCACCTAAAGTTTCTGCCGCCACAACTTGAGGATCAATTAACCCCATTTTTTTGGCCATATCTTTGGCACATTCAATGCCAAGGGCATTATTGGCAATGGGAAGCGAAAAACTGATTTGCACTTTTCCGTCGTTTTTGGTATCGCCATAAGGTCTAATGAACATGTTCTTCCTCCTTTAAGGCATCCATTACCACATTAACATAATTATGATGTTTTAAAAAGACACCATCCAACCCTTTTCCGCCAGTATAAGAACGCTTGATATCCGCAAATACTCCTTTTTCCAATGCCGAAAATAAGGACATTTCCTTGATATCTTTTAACAATCGGTGAGCTTGGTTCAAAACATCTTTGGCTCTTGTTGCCATAATGCCATCGGGTTTGTATTCAATTTCGCTGCTTAGTGACTTCATCGAATTGGCAATTAATTTCGCATTTTCGATTGCCAAATAGCGATCAGCCATAAAAGGAGTATGGATGGCTTCCGTCATCATCCCCAGCAAATGGATGGATTGATTCGTCATAATCGTGGCCATATTGAACATGGTATTTTGTAAATAGGCTCGAAATATATTCCCATTAATATGTTTTGTCGGTGGCATATACTTCAAAGGAGCATCGGGAAAAATTTCTCTGGCCATTTGGGCTTGCGAAACTTCATACAAGAAACTATTTTCGATGGTCGGATCAATTTCAAAGGCATGGCCTAAACCCATCAATTGTTTTGGCAAATGAGCCAGTAATGCAAATTGTTCATTAATGAACTGCGAAGCTAAGACCGTATGCGCTTGGGAAAAAGCGTCGGCGGTTGTTAAATAATTATCTTCACCGGTATTAATGATGATTCCGGCTAAAGCATTGATTCTTCTTGAAAAATATTGATCAATCAAAGTTCTTTGCATATTGATGTCGCGAAAGATAATGCCATATAGACTATCATTCAATAAGACATCTAAGCGCTCTAAAGCCGCCATCGCCGCAATCTCGGGCATGCACAAACCAGAAGCATAGTTAACTAATTTAATATAACGATTTTCTTGTAAGGAAATTTTATCCAAGGCTTCCCGCATGATTTTAAAATTGGCTTGCGTGGCATACGTCCCCCCAAACCCTTCCGTCGTTACTCCATACGGAACATAATCCAGTAAAGATTGTCCGGTTGAACGGATTACAGCAATAATATCGGCTCCGGCTTTGGCCGCCGCCGTTGCTTGAATCACATCTTCATAGATGTTTCCCGTTGCCACAATGACATAAATCTCAGTTTGTTTAGGCGGATACTTTGTTAAGTAAACATCCCTTGTTTGTTTGTTTTGTTTTATGATTTCAATTTGCTTTTGAACATACGGTTTTAAAGCTTTTTTTATTAAACTTGGATTCGCTAACGGAAAATCGGTCAGTTTATATTGATTCGTTACGACCTGACGGATGACATCATGAAGGTTCTGATTTGTTGCAATCATCGCACTCCCTAAATAAGTGGATATTCCTAACGATAAATCACCATGTTCCATAACTTGTTTTGTCAGAATATTGGGGATGGGAACATCAAAATCATCGACGCCATCAATTCCTAATAAGCGACACACGGTCCTTTCGACCGCAACCGTTGTTCTTTGGTCAATAAAAGCTTGCACATCATCGGCAATTTGGGATGCAAACTGCCGACATTCTTTGATTATATTTTGATCTAAATAAAATTTATTCATCGTTTTTACTCTCTTCTAAAACATCATAGATCGGTAAAGGAAGCTGATTGCCTAATTGCTTGCGAAAACTTGATAAAGAAACCATACTCCCCTTTGTTGAAAAAGGGTTAAACGTTAAAGCAATTAGGTTAATTGGTTGAAGAACATATATTTTATGTTTTAACTTGAATAAGTGGTTAAGTAATGCTTCATCAACCATTAAATGCATCGGACTGGTAACGATTAAGTCACAATGCAAACGGTGACGATTTTCAATAAAAGTTTGTAGAAAAGAAGCGCTTACGGCTTTCGGAACAAAAACGAAGCGAACATTAGCGGTAATTTGCGATATTATATCTTTTCCAAAGTCAAGACTCGTTGTGGTCTTAAGATATGATAATTTATTTTCATCATCAATTAAAACAACTTCCTCTTGCTCGGATAAATTTATCTTTCCTTCATATTTAGGCAATTGGAATAATTTAACGGTTGCAATAGTATGCGAAGCAATTTTTTCAAGCTGCGATGAAAAACTCGCTCCCACACAAAAAATGGTCGCATCACTGATTTGGGCAAGCGTGGTTCTTGAAAAAGCACCATCAAGTAATATTTTATGGCAACCCATCATCTTAAGTTTTTCTATAATGGATTGCATGGATTTGATGGTCGATGGTCCTCCCACCAGGCAATTACCCGCTTCTTTAATTTTAATTAAGATAATGGGTCCTAAAGCAGTTACAATCGTGGTTTCTTCTAATACATCAAACTTGGCTTCACATTCTTGCAAACAATTTTGGGCGGTAGCCACAACCATTCCCGGCCAAACAAAAATCCGCGGTTTCGGCAAAAAAGTAATTTGATCGATTTTTTCACCATCAAGACCGATGGAAGTGATGCCAATGTTTAAAGTGCTGTATTGATGAATCAGATAATTTAAAACGGTCGTTTTACCAGCATTTTTCGCATTCCCAACTGTGCAAATAACTTGAAAGTTCTCAAGTAAGGAAACTAATGTTTTAATGTTCGTTCCCTTCTTTCTAAATGCTTTGGTTCAAGGGCTGTTTTATGACCGGCTAATAATCCACTCACTCCTTCATTATTTGAAGCATGGCAACTTGGGTTTTCTTGATAGTTGGTCGGTTCGCTATACGTCGTGATAACTCCTTCATAGTTTCTGAGAACAAATTTACCCGGAGCTTGAGAAATTACATAATTGGGCATAACCGGAATCTTGCCTCCGCCACCGGGAGCATCAACAACAAAAGTTGGAACGCATAAACCACTGATATGGCCCCGTAATCCTTCGATAATCTCAATTCCTTTACTGATTGGTGTTCTAAAATGTTCAATGCCCAAGGATAAATCGCATTGATAAATATAATAAGGTCGAACCCTCATTTGAACAAGTCGAGTGCATAATAAACGCATCGTTTCAACACAATCATTAACTCCTCTAAGTAAAACACTTTGGTTTCCTAAAGGAATTCCCGCATCCGCCATTTTCGCAATCGCCCGGGCACTTTCCGAAGTAATTTCATCATAATGATTAAAATGCGTATTAACCCAAATCGGGTGGTATTTCTTTAACATATTGACTAAATCATCAGTAATTCTTTGGGGCATAACAACCGGCGTTCTGGTTCCTAAACGGATGATTTCCACATGATCAATCGCTCTAATTCTGGCAATAATGGATTCTAATTTCGCATCGCTCATGAGTAAAGCATCACCACCGGAAATCAGAACATCTCTTATTTGGGGGGTGTTCTTAATGTATTCGATGGCTTGTTCAATTCTTGTGCTTGGTAATTCGTGATCGGTTTGTCCGGCAAAACGTCTTCTTGTACAATGACGGCAATACATGCTACACATATCCGTGATTAAAAACAAGACACGGTCGGGATAACGATGGGTTAAACCCGGAACAGGGGAATCCTTGTCTTCATCAAGGGGATCAACCAAATCGTTTTGACCGATCACCATTTCCGAAATGCTGGGGATGGCTTGTTTGCGAATCGGGCAATTAAGATTTAACGGATCAATTAAGCATAGATAATAGGGAGTTATGGCCATCCTAAATTTCGATAAAACTTGATTGATTTGATTTTCCTCATCATTCGTGATCTTAATGAACTTTTTTAAAGAAGAAACATCACTAATCCGATTTTGGACTTGCCACCGCCAATCCAGCCAATCTTCATTGGCGATATTGGGGAAATATTGCTGTTTTCTTTCTAAATATTTATCGTTAACAACTAACATGTTTTATTTTACTCCTTTGGTTGGTATCGTTTTACAAATAAGTCATAAAGCGGTTTTGATTCTCTCAACAAACTTAAAGTTAAATCAGCATGACCCGGAGTGTACCCGTTTCCGATAATCATCGTCGCTTCACTGGCAATTCCTTCCGCTCCCAAAGCAGCTTTCGTGAAAGAAGTTGCCATACTGAAGAAATAGACAATACCTGATGGTTTAGTTACTAAAATCGAGGTCATCTCGGTATTGGGAACATTCACTACATTAATCGTAATATCAACTTTTTCATTGTTATTAACGCGCATTACTTCATGATAAACCGCCATTGGATCAGTGGCATCGGCAATGATGATTTCATCACAAACATTTAATGACTTTAAATCTTCCAGTTTATGGGTATTGCTGATTAAGGCAATTATTTTCCCCTTGGGTCCGGCTTTTTTTCGCGCTTGATAGCAGCATAAAACGCCACTTTTACCAGCGGCACCCAAAACTAAAACAGTATTATCAGGTTTAACCAATTTCGCAACTTGAGCTGGTGCTCCGGCAACATCCAGAGCCGATAATACTAAGTGTTCACTTAAATCATTAGGTATTTTCGCGTATATTCCAGTTTCAAATAGAATGGCTTCGGCTTCAACATCAACTTGGTCTTTATGTAAATGGACTTCTTTGATGTTTTTGATCTTTAGCGGTGTTAAAGAAAGTGATACCAAAGTGACAATTTTATCACCAACCTTTAAATCACGTTTTAAATCTTTTCCTATTTGTTTGATAACGCCAAGGAGCATCCCGCCACTGCCAGTAACGGGGTTCTGCATTTTCCCTCGCTTGTTGACGATTTCCATAATCATCTTTTTCATAGCTTCAACATCGCTATTAGTAGCTTGTTTAATCTGTGTGAAGGAAGCCGAATCGATATTCAAAGTTTTTACATCAATTAAAATTTCATTGTCTTGACAAACCATGGTGTTATCCAGTTGATCAGCGGCTTGAGGTAAAACGCCAACCGGGGCAATCACCCGGTGCGTTCCATATGGGCACGGTTTTTTCATATTTTCTTCTCCATTCTAAGTATTTTTCTTGTTTCTTCAGGATTGGCAATTTCCCGATGGTATTTTTGGGCCATTAAAACAACTTTGGAAACTAACGCGGCATTAGAAGGAGCGAGCACTCCTTTTTCAATATAAATATTGTCTTCTAAACCGACCCGCACATGACCGCCATGTTTAATCGATAATTCAGCAAGTGAAAATTCAAATCGTCCAATTCCGGCTACACTAAACGTAGCCTCTTGAGGGATACTGTCTTTCAAAAACAAGAAATCACGCTCTTCACCCGTCATTCCCCCATTAACACCTAAGACAAAACTAAAATGGAAGGGAGGGTTAATAAAACCTTTTTTGGCGAGTCTTAAGACCATATCAATATGACCCTTTTCAAAACATTCCAGTTCTTTGTAAATGCCACGGCTCTCAAGCGCTTGTGCAAAATACTTGATATCATTTTCGGTATTAACAAAGATATCATCGCCACCAAAATTAAGCGTTCCACAATCAAGCGTCGCCATTTCGGGGTTTAAAACAACGGGACCTAAGCGCTCATCTCGACTCATTCCGACCGCTCCTCCCGTCGATACTTGAATAATGACTTCCGGACATTTGGCTTTAATGGCCTTCATTATTTCTAAAAAACGGGAAGCTTCTTGGGTTGGAGTTCCATCATCAAAGCGAGCATGTAAATGAATAATCGATGCTCCTGCCAAATAGGCTTGATAAGCACTTTCGGCCATTTCACTGGCCGTGTAAGGAACATGGGGATTACTTTCTTTGGTAACTTCCGCCCCGGAAATGGCACAAGTGATGATTAGTTTTTCCATGTCAACCTCTGGAGGGCTTTGGGAACAACACATGTTCCGCTGGCAGTTGCCACTAAGATTGGTTCTTCTAAAAAATCAGCGGCCGAACTTGCCAAATTGGGTTTTGCTTCAACAACTTTATAACAAGCAAATTTCATTTTTCGGGAAGTATTTCCTACGGAAACAATTTCACCATGGACTTCTAAAAAATCACCCGCATAAACCGGTGCCAAAAAGTCAACTTGATCATAAGCGCGGAATAATCCTTCATCACCATCATGTCGAATTAAAAGCTCTGTTGCAACATCGCCGAACAGGCCTAAGATTCTTGCTCCATCAACAAGATTCCCCCCATAATGGGCATCTTGGAAGGACATTCTAATCCGAATCATTGTTTTCATATCGTTACTCCCTTCATTATTTCCACTTTATTAACAATTAATGTGGCTTCCGTGGCATCAATAACTTGCGATACCGTATAACTTGGATGAACTTCACGTAAATGCAATCCATCTTCGCATACTTCCATGACCGCCATTTCGGTAACAATTAAATTGGCTTGTTTATAAGCAGTTAATGGCAAAGTACATTTTTTTAAGATTTTTGATTTTCCATTGTTGGTGTGCGACATCGCAATAATGACTTTTTTGGCGCCAACAACCAAATCCATGGCTCCCCCCATGCCGGGAACTTTCTTCCCAGGGATAATCCAAGAAGCTAAACTACCTTCTTCATCAACTTCTAAAGCCCCGAGAACGGTAACATCAACATGCCCACCCCTAATAAACATAAAGGAAGTTGCGGAATCAATAAATGCTCCCCCTTTAGTAATGGTCGCATTCATTCCTCCGGCATTCACAATATCACTTGGTTCATTTGTTAGCGGACCAATCCCAATAATCCCGTTTTCAGACTGCAAAACAACGTGCTTGTCCAAAGGAAGGTAATTAGCAACTAATGTCGGTGTTCCAATCCCTAAATTGACAACATCACCATCTTTTAATTCCAGGGCAATCCGGCTCGCAATGATATTCTTTTCGTCCATTAATGGGCCTCCATCACAATATAATCCACAAGGGGAAACGGCGTAATCACCGCTTCCGGATTTATTTCTTCTTCTTTTTTGGCACAGCAAGCAATTACTAATGTTGCAGCGGTAGCCATAACCGGGTTAAAGTTGCGCATGGTTTGGCGATAAGTAAGATTCCCATAGCGATCACAAATGGCTCCCCCAATTAAGGCTAAATCAGCAAATAAGGGTTCTTCTAATAAATAAGGGATTCCTTTAACATGGATGATTTGTTTTCCATCTTGAACAAGCGTATTTAAACCGGTTGGTGTCAGCACTCCGCCCAGACCGGCTCCGGCGGCTCTGATTTGTTCAACTAAAGTTCCTTGAGGAACCAAAACAACTTCCAATTTTCCTTCTTGCATTAGTCTTCCGACACTTGGGTTAGTTCCGATATGAGATGCAATAAGTTTTTTAACACGATTGGCAACAATCAATTTTCCCACGCCACGATCCTCAAAACCACCATCATTACAAATGATGGTAAAGTCCGAAAAATCTGTTTCTAAGATGGCATCAATTAAATAGTCAGGGCTTCCATTTGCTAAAAAACCACCAACCATTAAAGTCATTCCTGAGCGAAGATGACTTTTAAATCTTTCTTTACAAATAAATTCTCGCATATTTCCTCCTTAATTTGGGGGCATGATGGTTGCTTCACCAATAATGACGACATCACCTTGTTCGTTTTTTGCAACACAATCAAAAATAACCCGGTTTTTATCAAAAAGCAATTCTTTAACCGTTACCGTTGCGGTAATTTGTTCATTAAAATAAACGGGTTTCACAAATTTTAAACTTTGAAAAGTATAAATACTGCCTAAGCCAGGAAGGTCGGTACCTAAAATAGCACTAAAAAGAGCGCCAACAAGCATACCATGGACAATCCTTGTTTTAAAAAGAGAGGTCTTAGCATAATCTTCATCAACATGGGCCGGATTAAAATCACCGGATACTTTCGCAAACATTAAAACATCTTGTTCGGTGAAACGTTTTGTAATTGAACTTGTCTTCCCAATTGACAATTCTTGAATGGTAAATTTTTTCAACATGTCCTCCTTTCGTAAAAAAAGCTGCTGTCTTTAAAAGACAACAGCGCTCCATTTTCCAAATGGCAGTGGAGAAGGCGTCGCTTGTCCACCAAGACTTTAATGGATGAACCCATTAATTCTTTCGGCGATATTTCCCTTTTTTTGCTACCTCGGAAGTTCATTCCCTTTGCATTAGCAAAATACTCCAAATAACGCACCTCTGTGTATTAACTAATCATATTATACATAAACCTGAAATCAATGTCAATAGTCACAAATGGTTCAAAAAAAGCATCAAATAATGATGCTTAGGCTGTTGCTTTGGTAAGATAGAAAAATTTCGCATCGGCATTGGCCATGTGGCCGACGATAAAATCATCAATTAAAAATGATGCCAAGACAATGCTTTTTAACTCCCCTTCTTGGTATTTTTTCTTAATTTCCGCTAATTTGACAACGATATCGCGATGCAAGGCACAATGTTCATCATAACTTGGGTATTTTAGGTTATAGAGAATTTTTTCTTCATAATAAAAATGATTGGAAATATGCTTGATGATTTTATCAATATGGTTAATTACTTTTTCATAAGGAACATTGGTTTGAAACATAAAGATTAAATTGTTTCCTAATTCAACTATTTGCTTATGTTGATCATCGATTTCCTTATTGCCACTTTCCCATTCTGTATGCCACTCAAAATATAATGAAGTCGATAAAGTTTCAATGGTGACACTTTCTTCTGAGCTGACGACACAATTTCGTCCTTTTTCTTTGGCCCGATACATCGCATCATCCGTACGTTTGTACCAACTGCGAAGTGATTCATTGGGTTCCATTTGGGCAACCCCAAAGCTGGCCGTCATTTTCGAGATGATCGGAAACGAAAAGTTTTCAATTTGCATTCGCATTTTTTCCGCAACCTTGTGAGCATTTTCGCACGTGGTGTTAGGAAGAATGATGACAAACTCTTCCCCTCCAAGCCTTGATAAAATATCGGTTTTTCGGATGGAGGAATTAAGTAATTGAGCAAATTGAATAAGAACATCGTCGCCAATCGGGTGACCCCAAGTATCGTTAACATATTTAAAATGATCGATATCGGCTATAATCATGGAAACCGGTTCATTTTCATAATTCGCTTTATGCATTTTTTCATTGGTAATTTTATGAAAATAATGGCGATTATACAAACCCGTTAAATTGTCAATCGTCATTTCATATTCAAGTCGATTAGTAATTTCGATGGTTTTCGTAATATCTCTTGCTGAAGCATAAACTAATTTCCCAATTTTTTTGGCTCGCCACTCTAAAAAACAAATTTGGCCATTTTTTAGCCGATAACGGTTAACAAAATTATTAACTTCTTGTCCTAAGGTCAATCCTTTCATCGCTTCCTTGGTTGGTTCGACATCATCTTCATGAATGAACTCAAACACCCTTCGGTTCCTTAGCTCATCAAAACTTTCACCAACCAAATTTTCGAAGTAACTGTTGGTTTTTATAAATCGGCCTTCAATATCGGAAATAACCAGAAAATCAAGGTTGATGTTTGCTAAATCCCGATAATAATCTTCTTCTTTATTTTTTTTGGTAATATCTTCATACAAACAGATAAAATGATTTTGATCAACTAAGACAATAGTACCTTTTACCGACTTATTGTCAAATGCAAAATAGTAATGACATGTTTCGATTGATTTTTGATTGACAGCATTTAAAAAGTTTTGATACCATTGGTTATTGAATTCATTCGCGGGTCCGGAAATAGAAAGATAAGATTTTCCTAAATATAAATCAGTGGGAATTCCAAGCATTTTTTCAAAAGATGAATTTACCGAAGAATACAAATAATCGTTAGCTTGCTGGTTATGATCATAAATTATTTCGTGAAATGAACAAGGAATCGGTGACTGACTAAAAAAAAGAAAAAAATTTGTTTTATTCATATATCCCCCTATGATAACAATTTTTTTACATAATTTGGTAAAATTAAAGATGCCTGATGAATTTCATAATTGTAATACTTTAATTTCAAAGAATCAATGAAATTTTGTTGCTTTATTACATGACTTGGTATTTGGGCATTGGAAGCAAATCCAAATAACCAGTGGCCGCTTGGATAGGTCGGAATAAAAGCTTGATAAACAGTGGCAATCTTAAATATTTTAGCAAGTTTCTCATGGGCTCGCAACATTTCAACTTTTGTTTTATCAAAATAAGGGCTTTCGTGTTGGTTGACAATAATCCCTTGAGGACTAAGCCGTTTTGAACAATTTTCATAAAACTCGCTGGTAAAGAGACCTTCACCGGGACCAATCGGATCGGTTGAATCAATAACGATTAAATCAAATTCGTCTTTTGATTTTTTTACAAATTCACTTCCATCCATAAAGATTAAAGAAACACGGGAATCGGTCAGTTTTGATGCCGTTTGTGGAAGCCACTCTTGACACTTTCGCACCACGACTTCGTCAATTTCAACCATCGTTATCGAAGTAATCGATGGGTACTTACACAATTCACGAACTGAACCTCCGTCTCCACCGCCGATGACCAGAACTTTCTTGATGAAAGGGTTAACAGCCAATGGAAAATGAATCATCATTTCATGATATATGAATTCATCTTTTTCATTAGCCATCATGATATCATCAAGGGTAAAAAAACGCCCCAACTCATATGAATCATAAAAATCGATTTTTTGAAAAGGGGTTTGTTCAGTAAACAAATGTTCTTTTATTTTAATTGAAAATTGAATATTATCGGTCCAATCTTCACGAAACCATTTTTTCATTATTTCTCCAATTTCATTCTTGGAATATTCATTCCATAAAAGATTTCCGCCATTTCGGAATTAATTTCCTGCCTTATTTTCGCAACTTCCTCTTCTGTTAAATCCGTGCTTTTGATATTAAATAAATAGTTATCTAAAACCAGAGTGTTTAACATCATTTTGGTGTGAAACAAATTAGTGTATGCTAAATTGACATCATAGGTTGTATATTTTGATAAGATTTCTTCGGGAATAAATTCCTGAATCGAATCAATGTCATGATCAAGAAAATGCTTCTCCCCTTTTAAGTCACGCGTAAAACCACGAATCCGATAATCAATGGTAATGATATCGGAATCAAACTGGCTGATTAAATAATTTAAAGCTTTTAAGGGCGATATTTCACCACAAGTGGAAACATCGATATCAACGCGAAAAGTACTAATGGGATTTCCCGGGTAACTCTCCGGATAAGTATGAACAGTAAGATGGCTTTTATCTAAATGTCCGACAACGGATTCTTTTATTGGCACTTCCATAAGTTCATTATTTCCATGATATTCGGAAATTAATACGGTAACACTTGCTCCTTGCGGTTCATAATCTTGTGTGGCAATATTCAAGATTTTCGCATCAACAATTTTTGTTACTTCCGTTAATATCTTTTTCAAACGATTACTGTTATATTGCTGGTTAATATATTCAATGTAAGCTTTTCGCTCTAATTCATCCCGAGTATAACAAATATCATAAATGTTAAAACTTAAGGTCTTCGTTAAATTATTGAAACCATATAGTTTAATTGGTTGTCTTTTTCGAACCATTTTAAACCTCCTGAAAAATTGTCGTTAATATGAATCATATATCATATTATAATATAATCATCTTTTTTTATCAAGTCCATAAATACAAGGGATTGTTAGAATAAAAGGATATTTTGCTGTCCCATTTTCTTTTATTATTGCAATCGACTTGACTAATCGTATTCTTATAGTAAAATTAAAAACACAGACAAAAAAGCACATCTTTTTGTTATATTAATATAGAAAGGAGTATTTTTATGAAACTTTGGCATCGCCTTATTATTACCTTTACTCTTTTCATTTTTTTGGCTTGGTGGATTATCTTTCCCAATTCATCAAATGAAAACAACCTTAATATCCCTTTCTTAAATTATGAACTTCTTTTAGAAATTGAAGAAACAGAAGCCAGTCAAATAGCTCAAACCAATCATATTGAATTATATGATTATTCTCAGTATGGTTTTGCAACCTATAAAATTCCTAATGAAGAACAATATTATGCCTTGTTGGCTGATGAGTCTTATGAATTTATACCTAATTCCATCGCCACAACCGATGCTCCTCCATCAAAATTAAAAGAGGACTTAACCAATCTATACGCTTTATCGTTAATGGATACTTACGATGCTTGGCAACTTACTTTAGGAAACGCCAATGTTGTAGTTGCCATTATTGATACGGGCATCGATATCTATCATAATGAGTTTATCGGCAAAATATCTACAATCTCTTACAATTCTAAATCCAAAACCGTTGGTTTATCACAAGTAATTGATGATCAAGGGCACGGGACCATGGTAGCGGGGGTTATTGCTGCCACTAAAGGTAATAATATTGGCATTGCCGGGATTGCACCTTCTTCGACACTCTTAGTCATTAAAGCTAATGAGCCAAATGAGGGCTCGTTTCTTGATAGTTCGGTCATCGAAGGCATTTATTATGCTGCCGACCATGGAGCCGACATTATTAATATGAGTTTAGGAAGTCCTTATGCTAATCCTTTAACGAAAGCAGCTTTAGAGTATGCTAGAAGTAAAGGCGTATTAATTGTTGCGGCTTCGGGAAATGACAGCGTTAGTACGCCTTATTATCCAGCCAGTTTTGATACAACCATTTCCGTTTCAGCAATTGATCAAACAAAATTGCTAGCTTCTTACTCCAATTACGGTCCTAACATTAGTGTTAGTGCTCCGGGCACCAATATATATACAACTGTAAAAGGAAATACCTATGGTTATGGTTCCGGGACTTCTTTAGCCGCTCCTCAAGTTAGCGGTGTCCTAGCCCTTATGAGCGCTTATTTAACTATCTCTGATGAAGAGATCATGGAAAGATTATTATTAACTTCCAGTGATTTGGGTCTTCTTGGAAAAGATGATGCATATGGCTATGGTTTAGTCAATAGTTATGATGCCTTAGTTCATCCTTTAGTTACTATTTCGTTTGAAACATTTGGAGGTACGGTTTTACAACCTATAAAAGTTGCCGCCGGACGGCCGTTTGTGTGCTCACAGATTCCCGAAAAAGGATTATCGGTATTTTCTGGTTGGTATCAAGATCGTCTTTTCACAAATCCGTGGATTGAAGGCACCAGTGTCGCCAACAATAATCTGACTCTTTATGCCAAGTACACGCAAAGTTTTTACTTAGTTGCGTTTGTAACCGCCGGTACCACTCCCAATGATATCATCGTGGCCGCTAACGGTACTTTCACTTTGCCAACGACAACCCTTGATCAATATCAATTTGTAGGTTGGTTTTTAGATAGTCAGTATCTTGAACCCTATGTTTTAGGTCCCGTCAATTCCGATCTTACTTTATATGCGAAGTTTGAAAAACTTGATACTTATTACAATATCATTTTTGTAACTTCCGGTTCAGCTATTAGTCCGATAAAACTAAAAGAAGGAGAATCTTTCATTCCTCCAATCTCATATTTAGAAGGTCATACTTTCCAAGGCTGGTTCATAGATAGCAATTACACGATTAAATACCAAAATGAACCAATTATGCAATCCCTTACTCTCTATGCTTATTTTACGGTTAATGACTACCAAATAACTTATTGGGTTGATAATATCCTTTATGATTCCGTTGTTTTACCATACGGAAGCACCATAATCTTGCCTACTCCGACAAAACTTGGCTATAACTTTAGTGGTTGGTTTTTAGATAACCATTATACCATTCCGTTTGATGAACAAGAAATCCTTGAAAGTACTAGTTTGTATGGCCAATTTACCATCAAAACTTTCGAAGTCGTTTTCATGGTCGATGATTCAATCATCAGTAAACAAACCATTAGTTATTTAAATAACGCCATCACCCCTAATCCGCCCACCAAACCCGATTCGACTAGTTTTTCTTATGAATTTTGGGGATGGAGTGCTTCGTATGAAAGTGTTACCTCTGATTTAGTAATCAAAGCCTTGTTTACGAAAACCTTTAAACCACAAAGTGTCTTTTTAAATCCGGGAATTGATACTATTTACCAAGGCAATGAATGGATTGATGCTGGCATCACTTATGATGAGGAAGCATTAACTTATAACGTTATTAGCCAAGTAAATATTGACCAAATCGAAAGATATGTTGTGACATATTTATTGTATGATGAAACGACTTTAGTTTATGAAAAAAACCGAATTGTTTCGGTCGTTGAAAAACCCGTTCAAGTTCAAATCACTTTAAATGATGATGTCACAACCATTAAAGAAGGGCAAGCCTTTGTGGACAAAGGAGCAACCACAACCTTGGGAACCATTACCGCCATTGGCGAAGTTGACAATCGCAAAGCTGGAATTTATGTGATTACTTATCAAGTCGTTTATCAAAATATTACCTATGCCAAACATAAATATGTTTATGTTTTAGAAGAAGCTGATTTACAACAACCTATCGCCATGATTCTTAATGATAAGAAACGGTGGTTAACATGATGAAAAAAGGATTTTTATTTAGTCTGGTTTTGATTAGTTTTATTTTTATTGGTTGTACAATTGGCGAAAATACTTCCATAAAAATCGAATTAAAACCCGGAATTGATACGATTGATATAAACAGTGAATATGTTGATCCCGGCGTTAAAGCAACTTTTGGTTTGTTAACCATTGATGCCACCGTTGTTTCATCAAACTTAAACACGCAAATGTTGGGGACTTATACTATTGAATATGTGGCAAGTTACAACGGGATGGAAAAAACCATCTTAAGATACATTACGGTCATTGACGATACCGCTCCCGTTCTTTCTTTAAACCCGGGAATTGACACCATTTTAGTAGGTGATTCTTGGACGGATGGGGGCGTAACAATCATTGATAATAGTAATGTGGAGCTTCAGGCTACAATAATTGGTTTTGTTGACACTCAAAAGGTCGGTGATTATGAAATCACCTACCTAGCCACCGATCCAAGCCATAATCAAAGCACAATCACAAGAATTGTCCATGTCATTGATGAAAATGAATAAAAGGTCGAATTATTGACCTCAGAGCGTTGACAAAGTCAACGCTCTTTTTATTTAGTTATAAAGTGGGACAAAAACAAAAAAAAGTCATTACTTTCGTATCGAATAATCGTGTTTTTATATTTATTTGCTGCTGATGTGGGAAGAAAATAAAACCCCATTTTTGAAAATGAGGTTTGTCATCAGTCTGAGGTCGAATTATCGACCTTTTTTACATTAGTTCTTTAATTTGTGCAAGCGTCGGCAGGGAATCAATCGCCCCTTTTCGGGTCGTTGATAAAGCTCCCGATACATTACCAAAACGCATTATTTGGTAGATTTCTTCATCATTTAAATTTGCAATTTTTTTATCATCCAAATTAAACAAAATCCCCGCATAAAAAGCATCGCCTGCTCCCGTTGTATCGATTGGTTTCACATTAATCGAGGGAACTTTAACCAATCTATCATTTTGAAAAAAGAGTGATCCCTCTTTCCCCAAAGTTAAAAAAATGGTTTGATTTGGTTGCGCCATTTTTTTTAGCCCTTTTTCGTAATCAGTTTCACCGGTAAATAAAGTAAGTTCATCTTGGGATAATTTCAAGTAATCGGCTTTGCTGGCAAAATCTTGATAGATTTTCAGAGCTTTATGTTCATCTTTAAATAAATCACTTCGATAATTGACATCAAAACTAAGAATAAGATGATGCTTTTTTGCGAAGGAAACAACTTTCTTCGCAAGCATCCGCCCTTTTGGCTCACTTAATAGTAACGAACCAAGATGAATAATCGAAGTGTCACTGATGTGTTTCAAAAAACTTTTAGAAATATGGTAATCGGCAGTGTGGTTACGATAAAAACTAAAATGACGTTCTCCGTCTTCATCATTCGATACAAAAGCTAAAGTAGTGTTGTGCTTTTTATCTTGAGTAATGGTTGTTTTGAAAAAGGGGATAGTTGCTGCAAAATCCACCAAAAACTTCCCCATTAAATCAGTTCCCACATTTCCGATGAATTCCACTTTCCCACCCCATTTGGCAATGCCACAAGCAACATTAAAGGGAGCACCACCGGCGAAAGCTTGAAAAGCGGTCTCTTGATTTTTCGTAGTTCCAATTAAATCAACAAGAATTTCTCCGACACATAAAATCATAATGGTTTCCTCCTTTTTTAATTATAAGAATTCCAGCAAAAAGCAACGCATTTTACATTATTGAAATGTTTTCTACCCTTTTTTAATTGAAACCCTTAATGAATATTATAACATTTATTCTTTGCTTAAAAACTTGTAACAAAGAGCCGCTAACGCTCCACCAACTAGAGGACCTAAAATGAAAATCCAAATTTGTTCTAAAGCAACGCCCCCAGCAAATAGAGCCGGGCCTAAACTCCTGGCCGGATTGACAGAAGTTCCTGTCATTGGGATACCAAATAAATGGACTAACACTAAAGTCAAGCCAATAACAATTCCGACAACCGCCACATTTTCTGATTTTGAAGTTACGCCCATAATGGCTAATACAAAAACAAATGTCAATATGATTTCAGCAATTAATCCCATCCAAGCATTGCCATCAAGTAAGGTAGGACTTACCGAGTTCGCCCCAAATCCACTGTCTTTGCCAAAAAATAACAGTAACAATAAAGCTCCGAGAATAGCTCCACCTACTTGCGCAATTACATAGAATACAAAATCCTTAAAACTTAGCTTTTTATTAATCAGCATGGCTAGTGACACGGCAGGGTTAATATGGCAACCACTAATATTGCCAATCGAAAAAGCCATCGCCACAATCACTAAACCAAAAGCCAGAGCCGTTCCAACCGTTGCCGCGGTTCCTCCGATAAGAGTTCCACAACCAAGAACAATGGCCGTTCCACATCCAAATAAAACCAGAACAAATGTGCCGATTAATTCAGCAACATATTTTTTTATTTCGATTAATTTCATCTTTTCCTCCTTCACCTCGAAAAGTCAAATATATTATACTCTTCCTATTAAGAGAAAATCAAATTAACTTAAAACAAAAAAAGCAGACTGTGTTAATCGATTAATACTGTCTACTTTTATTATATCAGTGTATAACAAACTGCTTTTTGTCTTGCACCAAACCAAATTTTCTTTTATATGTTGGGACAACCATTTTAATAAAATTCGTGAAGATATACTTTTTTTCATACCCTATAAAAAACTTATAGCATTCTGTATTTTTCTAATAACTAAGTCAATTTGAATAAAGTAATCAGTTTTGATATATATTTAGCATTCAGAATTGCAATCGTTTAACTTTTGAGTCTTTGAGAGTCAAGTCTTGGAAAGTTTTTGCACCCTACATATATAACAATCTCTATGCATAATCAATAATCATTTTCTTCAATTACTTGTATTTCAATTCCAATAACACCATTTTCCTTAATCTTATCTATAGAATAGTAATCAAGCATATCTTGTGAATTTGCGCTTTCATTTTCTTTGTAACCAATTGATAGCTTATTATGATTTTTATATAACTCTTCAAAATTGGAGTATTTAAAAATATTAATCACATTACATTTCATTTCTTCTTTAGTTTTTGAATTAGTAAATACAACAATATCATTAACCTTAATTATTGAACGTTTTTTATCATTCAATCGCATTTCAATGTTTTTCCAACCTTCTTTAATTGCTTGAAATGAATCATCCCATATATTCATATAATGTATCATATCATTTATTCACTTTCTATAAAAAATTTCTTGCTTTAAAACTTCCCAGTAACCATTTTTGTTTGCTCCAATTCTAACAATACAACCATACTGTTTTAACATCTTTAAATTCTTTTTTATGCCGGGTTCTGAAAGTCCTGTAATGATCATTAATTGATTAATTGTCACATTAGGGTTATTTCTCATTGTATCCATAATCTTTATTTGTGTAACATTCAATTTATCAGATACTTTATTGGTTACTTTATTGGATACTATTCTAAAGTCATTTACTCCGATTTTTTCGAAAGGAATAGTAACAATAATTCTGTTTTTTTCTATCTGAACGGCTTCTTTTCCGTATTTTCCAACGATTTTTGGAACACCTCTGCCAGAACGCTCGCTTATTCTTAATTGCAAAAAGATTGAAGCAAGTACATCATTAACTGGGATACTTGTCCCACTGTAAAAGCCTTTTTCATCTTGATCTATTGCCAATCCACCATGAGATAATATTTCAATTCTATCAGTAAAAATAGAAATCTGTGGAGCATTTAATGATAACCACTTGTTATGAATGAAAGAATTAAGAACAGCTTCATGAAAAACTTCATAATCAAATAAAGGTACATCCTTTCTTTCAGAAATTCTATTTCTCTCATCAACTTGGATTACATTAATAGCATCTCCATATTCTAATATTTTATCCATCGAATACATTATGCACGCATTTCCGAATTCTTTTACAGAAAATAAAGGTGCAGTTTTATCGGTTCCACTGAAAATAGATACTCTTACGGGAATAGAATTTTGGTCCGACAAAATATATGCCATCACATTGTAAAGTCCATCTTTGTTTTTTAATTTTAAGCTTCTCTCAAAGTTTTCTTTATTGAGCGCAATACCTTTAGCAGCATAATACATAAACAATTTTTCAAAAGTTAACTGCTGAGCATAATCAGGAGCTGCAACATTAACAATTGTTGGATATCCATTTTGTAAAGTAGAATTTAATTTTTGTTCCCACTCAGGGTATTTACTCACTCTCTCTTTACTCGATCCAAGTCTAAAATAGGAAACATCTTTATATTTTGTTTGAACTGATTTCGATGCTGGAACTTGAATGATAACTATACGGCTATTTACATACTCACGTTCAATAACTTCAAATGGAAGGCTTGGCTTTAGGTTTCTAGCTAGGTAATGTTTGTACGGTTCATTATCAATATCTTTATCAAAGTTTACTGTGGTACCGGTTACAATTTTTGGTTTGTCTTTCACACCCCAAATAAGATAACCATATTCTTTTCCAGATAAACAAGCTCCATTAGCAACTGCAGATATATACTCTCCAATCTCATCTTTTGAAAACCAATTCTCTTTAAAATCCAACCATTCATATTCATCCTCAAGCCTTAAAAAGTTTTCTATAAGATCTATATATTTATCCATTTTTTAGCACCCCTTTGCTAAATATAGTATACCACATTTTATACAATAAAGTATACAATAAAGTATACAATAAACTTTAGACGTCTCATTATTTGTGCCAAGATATTTTAAATTTAAAATCACTTATTTATGTATGTTTAGTTAATTTTAAAAAATGAGAAACTTGAAAGGATATAGGTCTATTGTAACGAGATATGCAAGAACGGAGATATTTACATTTAAATGTAGAAATAAACTGTGTGATAAATTGTTGTAGAAATTATCTTCATTAGTGGTTAATCACATGTGATTTATGCTAATAATAGCATCTAGCATATCATTTCGTGTTTTCGGGACCTTTTGAGTTTTTATTAAACATAAAAAGTCTACAAACCTCTTTGATTAAGTGATTCATAGGCTCATATTTTGAAAAGAAAAAAGGGATTTTCTCCCTGTTTTCGTATTCTATAAGGTCGATACTATTGTATCAACCCTGTTGTGTTAATATGGCGGAGGAGAAGGGATTTGAACCCTTGCACCGTTTTACCGATCTGCTCGCTTTCGAGACGAGTCCCTTCAGCCACTTGGGTACTCCTCCATTTTCTAGTTATTTAATTATGTTCAAGAAATCATAAAATTCGTTAACGACTTGGAGCAATTCCCAATCTAAATATTCGAGGGCACGGGTTTTAATTTCCTCAGGAATACCATAATAAGCTTCGGCCAGGTTTCCCGTTATCGCTGCAATGGTATCACTATCGCCGCCAATCGAAATTGCATTGCGAATGGCATCTTCAAAACTATATGATTCGAAAAAAGCAACAATAGCTTGAGGGACGGAACCTTGACAAGTAGCATTAAAAGAATAATTATCACGAATTTGGTCTAATGTGAAATTAAGAGGATAATATTTGGTTTGCACAAATTGACGCATTTGGGCAAAAGAAACTTTCTTTTTTGCAAGAACCATTAAACAAGCGATGGCTTCGGCTCCTTTTAGGCCTTCGGGGTGATTATGAGTTACTGATGTTACTTTTTCAGAAAAGTCAATCGCTTCTTCTTCTGTTTTCGCAACTAATCCGACTGGTCCAATCCGCATCGCTGACCCATTTCCAAAACTACCATAAGGTTCGGGTTTTGAACTAAGAAGCCAACGATAAAAACTACCCCCATATCCGACATCCGGGTACAGATTTCCAAAATAGCGCATTTGCTCGATGGCTTTGGCTGGCAATTTTTGATAATTGCCTTGACAATCCAATAGGGCCTTGCCAACGGCAATCGACATCACCGAATCATCTGTAAAAAAACAATTGTTTGTAAAAAAAGTAAAATCCTTACTTTTTTGATTATCCCACTCAAATCTAGAACCAACAATATCGCCAATTATTGCTCCCAGCATTGTTCTCTCCTTTAACTGTTATATTTTATCATGTTTAAGGCTTTTTTTCAAGAAATAGTTGCCTTTTACCAAGTTTGCCATCGGCCCAACAGATGACCCAAATAAAGCCAACCATGATTACTGCTAAAACAAACACATTAATTAAAACCGTATTCCATCCTTGCAAATCAACATCTAAAAAAGGATATGGATAATAAGTGATGATATCTTGACCCATGTTTTGTAAAGGTTCTCCATATTTTCCTCTAATTAAAATAAAAACAAAATAAAGAACCGGATATGTAAACCAAAGAATGGCTTTTTTAAAGGATACTTTCCCTTTTTCACAAAACAATAAATAATCAGTCAAAGTCAAAAGCGGTACAAAATAGTGAAGAAGGATGTTCCCAAAAGCAAATTTTAATCCTTCCCACTCAAAGCCTTCGGAAAATGTATACTCGTTTAACAAAGTTGCATAAACTAAAAAGGTTATTAAAATAATGAAAACATTGCCAAGCTGGATTAATGGCGAAATGGTTCCGGGATTACCTTTTTCTCCATGAAAAGTAAACAGTCTGATGTCTTTCACAAGCAAAACAAAACTTACAAAGATAGTAATAATATTACTTTGGATCGTGTAGAAGACAAACATTTCCATCGGAAAACTTGTTTTTTCACTCATTATTACTAAATTAATCCCAAGAAGTCCAAAGGTAACAATGCTTAAACGTAAAAACAATGAATACATGCGGTTTTTGATAATCATACGGATTTCCTCATATTGATATTATATCAAAAAAAATAAATACTTCAACATCAAGAAAAAAGCCCATCAAGGGCTTTTCAGACTGATGACAAACCCCATTTTCAAAAGTGGGGTTTTATTTTCTTCCCACATCAGCAGCAAATAAATTTAAAAACACGATTATTTTATATGAATGAAATGACTATTTTGTTTTTTTGTCCCACTTTATAACTAAATAAAAAGAGCGTTGACAAAGTCAACGCTCTGAAAAGCCCATAAAGGGCTTTTATAAATGTTTTTCTTTAGGAATAAAATTGCTTCGTATTTTACCGACTAATTGAATGCGTTCTTCTGCAAATTTATTGGCAGCTAATTGAGTATTAAGATGATGTTTTTTTGAATAATCAAAAATAACTAATAAACGATCATATATTTGTTTGATTATTTTCAAAGTGCTTTCACGATTATAAGGAGGAGTAAATTCTTGATAGACATTAACAACGCCACCAGCATTGATAACGTAATCAGGAGCATATAGTATTCCTCGTTCCATTAACATATCGCCATGTTTCTTTTCTTCTAACAAGACGTTGTTAGCTGCTCCTGCGACAATCTCGCAATTTAAAGAAGGGATTGTCTGATCGTTTAATATTGCTCCAACCGAGTTTGGTGAGAAAATGTCACATTTAACGGAGTAAATGTCATCACATTTAACTGCAACCGCTCCAAAAGCAGCAACTGCTTTGTCAATGCGATCTTTCTTAATATCCGTGACGATTAATTTTGCTCCTTCTTGGTGTAAGTACTCACAAAGAGCATAGCCAACGGCACCAAGGCCTTGGACAGCAACGACTTTCTCAAGCAAACTATCATTGCCCCATTTTTCTTTGGCACAAGCTTTTATTCCCCAGTAAACCCCATAAGCTGTAACCGGTGAAGGGTTACCCGACATATCGGCACGACCATTGACATAATTTGTTTCCATCATTAAATAATCAACATCAAATTCATTAATATTCATGTCTTCGCCGGTGAAAAAGCGTCCGCCTAAAGATTGAACATAACGACCGTAGGCTCTTAAATAGGCTTCGGTTTTGACTTTGGTTGGATCACCCAATAAAACCGTTTTACCTCCACCACAATTGCAACCCGACGCTGAGCACTTGTAAGTCATACCACGGGATAGACGAACAACATCAAATAATGCGTCATCTTCATTTTCGTATTTAAAAAGACGAGTTCCCCCGATGGCAGGACCTAAAGTAGTATCGTGAATGGCAGTAATTCCTTTTAGTCCCGTTGTTTTGTCATAAAAATAGATAATTTGTTCGTGTCCATACTTTTCCATGTAATCAAAAACTTTCATGCAAATCCTCCCTTTGTTAATAAGTTTTCGGTAGTTCTTCTTTGTTTAAGACTCGTAAAGCTCCGAGCGCTAATGATAACATTTCATTTTCACCGGGGTAAACAAGTACTTCTCCAAGAAACTTAATTCTTTCGATTAAGTGCGAAACTAGATATTTTTCGAATGCTAGTCCTCCAGTTAAGACTATAAAATCAAAATCACCTTTAAAAATGGTGGAACAAGCACCAATTTCTTTCGCTATTTGATAAATCATTGCATCATAAATGAGCTTAGCATATTCATCATGCTGCTCAATCCTTTTTACGACCTCTTTCGCATCATTCGTTCCTAAATAAGCAACTAGACCTCCTTTTCCATAATTCATTCGTTTGATGTCATCAAGAGTATATTGTCCAGAAAAGCACAATTTATATAAAGGCCCTAAAGGCACGGAACCACTGCGTTCCGGTGACATTGGCCCATCGCCATCTAAAGCATCATTGACATCAATAACACGGCCTTTTTGATGAGCGGCAACACTGATTCCTCCCCCAAGATGCACAATAATCATGTTTAAATCTTCATATCGCTTTTGATGGTCAAAAGCAACTTGTCGGCCGATCGCTTTATGATTTAAAGCATGAAAAATACATTGTCTTTCAATCACCGGCATTCCTGAAATTCTTGCAATGGGTTCCATTTCATCAACAGCAACCGGATCGACAATAAAAGCGGGGATTTGGTATGTTTGACCAATATCAAAAGCAATTAACGCTCCTAAATTGGAGGCATGTTCACCACGTTTTGCTTCTTTTAAAAAGGTCAACATTTTTTCATTAATTAAATAGGTTCCGCTTTCTAAAGGATCAAGCATTCCCCCTCTTCCACAAACCGCTGTTAAATTTCCCAAGTCAAATCCTTTTTCTTGTAAACTTGACAGGATTACTTCTTTTCGGAACAAAAATTGCGAAGCCACACTGGAAAAAGATTGAATAATATCGGTGGGATGGTTAATTTTTATATCTAAAATAATTTGATCATTTTTAAAAATAGCAACTTTCGTGGAAGTTGAACCCGGATTAATGATGAGGATAATATTTTCCAAAGTATTCCTCCTTTTTCTTGAGTAAAAGAAACCGCTTCCATTGATATTATACTTGATTTAAGTTTTTTTCTCAATCAATATTTGCAGATAATTAAAAAGGATTTGGCTGGCAAATCCTATTATATGTTTAATTTATGCTTTCACAACCATTTCGCCATTAACAAAAACATGGGTTGGAGAAGACAAATAATGAAGAGGGTGACCCGACCAAATGACCACATCGGCATCTTTTCCCACTTCAATGCTCCCAACACGATCGGATACCCCGATGATTTTGGCAGCATCAATGGTGACTGCTTTAAAAGCGTCTAATTCACTTAACCCGTTTCGCACAAACAAACCTACTTGCGTTAAAGTGTTGGCGCAATGAATGACAGGATGATCCGTCATAATGGCAAATTCCACTCCTTCATCCTTTAAGACTTTGGCGGCTTTGAAAGTTTTGTTTCGTAATTCATATTTGGACTTTGACCCCAAAGTTGGTCCAATAATGACTTTTTGATGATGGGCTTTTAGGTAGTCAGCGATTAAATAGCCTTCGGTAGCATGTTCAATGGTGGCATTTAGCCCAAATTCTTCAATTATTCTAATCGCTGTGGCAATATCGTCTTGCTGGTGCGCATGGATTTTGACCATAAAACCATCAAATACTCGGGACAAGCTTTCCCACTTAAGGTTTACTTCCGGTTTAGATACATCTTTTCCATCAGCGATATCTTTTAAGTATTTATCCTTTTTAAATTTATATTCTTTGGCTTTCATTAAACTTTCTCTCATGATCGCCGCCGAAGCCATTCTTGTGGTTGGACTTTGGTTTTTCGCATGGAAAACGCGCTTAGGATTTTCTCCTAAAGCCATTTTAATCGCCGATTCGGAAACGACAACCATATCATCAATCGTTTTGCCAAATGTTTTGATAATACAAAAAACTCCCCCAATCACATCGGCACTTCCGGGTCCGGTTGCGACGGTTGTTACTCCGGCCTCTAAGGCTTCTTTGAAGGCGACATCTTGGGGTTTTATGGAATCAATGGCTCGTAATTCCGGAAAAACGGGAGCCGTTGCTTCATTGAAGTCCGCGCCCTCAAACCCAATGGCTTCTTCGTATAACCCAATGTGGCAATGAGGATCAACTAAACCGGGAGTAACAAACGCTCCTTTAACGTCAATCACTTCGGCTTTCGGATAATCCTTTTTTGCCAATTTCCCGACGGCAGCAATTTTTCCTCCATCCATTAAGACATCACATACAGCATAATTGATGGCGGCCATACTTATTAAATTAGCATTTTTAATTAAAAACATATTTCCTCCTTTAAATAGATAATTAAGTATACCAAAAAACCACCCTAAAAGCAAACCAAGAAAAATGCCTAATGATAATTAGGCATTAATTTTTTAATTGGTTCGATTAGCGAGATCTAAATTGATTCTTCCATCCTTTATTTCCACAATGCGGTCGGCTTTTTCAGCGATTTTGCGGTCATGAGTAATAATGATAAAAGTTGTTCGATATTTCTTATTGATTTCACGTAATAATTCAAATACTTGTTTTGTCGTATCACTATCAAGATTTCCGGTTGGTTCATCAGCCAAAATGATCTTCGGATTATTGATTAAGCTTCTGGCAATCGCCACGCGTTGTTGTTGCCCACCACTGATGTTGGTTGCCAAGTTGTTTTTGACTTTGGTTAAACCAACAAAATCCAGTAGTTCATGGGCCCGCTTCAAGACTTCATCGGTAATCGGTTTTTTAGAAATCCGATAGGGCATTAAGACATTTTCCAAAACGGTAAACTCGGGAAGCAAATAGTGAAATTGGAAGATGAACCCTAAACCTTCATTTCGTAGTTTTGCAATTCAGGATTTTTCATTGTCTTCGCATTTTTACCATTGATGATGATATCACCATCAGTCGGACGATCAAGTGTACCTAAAATGTTAAGCAGCGTGGACTTGCCACTTCCTGACTGACCGATGATGGAATTAAAAGATCCTTCTTCAAAAGCTAAATCAATTCCAAAAAGAACTTGAGTTTTAACTTTTGTTCCATAAAATTTGGTTATTTGCTTTAATTCCATACTATTAGGCATTACAAATCACCTCGATGACGGTTAATTTTGACGATTTTCGAGCAGGAATAATTGATGCTCCTAATGCCGCTAAAACGGCAATAAAAGCTGATAAAGCAATAAACTGAGCATCAATGTTTAATGGAACAACCGGTGTCCCATCTGGTTTTAAGGCGAAAGTCACAAAGGAATATGCTAACCCCAGTCCCAAAAGAACTCCGGCGATTGCTCCAAATAAACCTAAAATTAAACCCTCAAACAAGAAAATCAAACTGGCATCACCGTTTTGAATACCCATCGCTTTTAAAATTCCAATTTGTTTGGATTTTTGTAAAACAATGATGGCTAAAATACTGGCAATTCCCAAAATGACCGAAACCATAACAAAGACTTGAATCATGGTGCTGGAAAGCCTTTGTCCTTGCAAACCGCTTAATAATTCTTGGTTATTATCAATCAAATTAGTTAATTTAAGGTTAGAAGCAATCAAAGGTGAAATTTCATCGGCTATTTCGACAGCTTCAAAAAGGCGGTCTTCATCAATCTGCATTTCAATCGCATTGACTTGATTAGGAACACCAAGTAACGTTTGAACCATCATGAGTGAACCAACACCCCTGCTGGCATTGATTTGAGCAACGCCAAAATCAAAAAAGCCGACCACGGTGACATTAATATTGTCGATTTGGGGAACATCCAATTCAATTTGATCATTTAATTGAATATTTAACAAAGTCTTTAATTCTTTTCCTAAAATGACTTCACTATTTGTGGTTGGCATTTTTCCTTCCACAAGTTTATCTTGGAAACGGTAAATAGTATTGGTAAGGGCAAAATCATTGCTCCTTTCAAAACCTCTAAGCAATACTGGAGCAGTGCTAGCCCCGTTTATGGCAAAACCGTTTGTTGATAAAGCTGGCGAGACGACTTTTATGCCATCGACTTCATCAATATCTGCTATGATTTGATCATAATCAGTAATATTCCGCTAAGGAAGAGGAAATGGTTATTTGTGAAGAATTGCCGATGGTTTTATCAACAAGGCTTTTTTGAAGGCCAGAAATGAGTGAACCAATAAAGACTTGAACAGAAACCCCCACCGCAATTCCCAAAATAATAAATAAGGTTTGCAAGCAACCGGACTTTAAAAAGCGCACGGCAATATTAAAAGCTAATTTCATTTTAAATCTCCCCTCGCCAGTTCAAAAACATTTTGGAAAGAAGTTAAATAAAAATCATGATCAACTTGTTCTAAAGCATCGGGTTGCGAAAAAGCTTAACCACCGACAATGATTTTAACACTTGGGTCCTTTTCTTTTATCGCTTTAGTAATTTGTTTGGTAACGACTAAATTGTAATAATTGGTGACACTGATGGCAACATAATCAGGCTTAAAAACACTGACCGCGGATAGAATGTCATGTTTTGGAGTATTGGCGCCAATGTATTAGCTATTGTACCCGGCTAATGAAAAATAAGAAGCGGCCATAATCGCGTCAATTTCGTGATACTCTTCGGAAGGTGTAAAGACCACAACTTTCTTGTTGAGTGGTTTGACTAATGCTTTTCTACGAATAACTTCAAAGTAAATTGCTTCTAAGATCGTTCTAACAATCGAAGTTCGGGTGTGTTCTTTCCAAATACAAACTTTTTGATCGACGTCATGACATTTAAAATTCCAAAGCGATGGCCCTAACAATTGTTCATAAAGTTCTTCTAAAGAAATCTGGTGGTTTTTCACCAAATCAAGAACAAAGATGAGGGCTTGATCTTTATCTTCTTTTTCTAAGATGTTGATAAAATTTAAATAATGCTGATTCATTTTTCCTCCTCAATTAAAATGCGAAAAAGTATGATTGTAATAAAGATTGATTGTTTTCAAGAATCGCTAAATTTAATAAATAATTTTTTAAAGCTGAAATTGATAAAGTTTTTGCTTTATATTTGCTCATGCGTTTTTCAAACATCGCTAGGTCTTGCTTTCGGTGTTTAAATTAACCCCAAATGTGCATAATCGCATTTAGTTCGTAGCCAAGTTTTCCTTCTTGGTTAATGGCAAAGTCAATTAGTCGGTAGAAATTTAAGGGAAGGGGTGTTTGCTTATCTTTTAATAAAGCTCTGATTTGGTTGTAAATTTGTGGGGACTTTTCGAAAACCTTATATTTGTATCTTTCCCATTCTTTTTCCAAATCTTTTATTTTGATGTTTTCATTAAGGCAGTTGCTAATTTTGATTGCGGAAAGGTTTTTGTCTTTTACTTCCAGCATGACATCTAAATCAGGTCGTTTCAATTCTTTGAACCAAGCCAAAAAAGTATCAGGATTGATGGTAAAAGAATGAGAACCTTGCTTTTTGATGGGATCTTGCTCGGAATAATGCACTTTTTGCGCACCATCTTCTTGTTCCCAAGTTTTTTTACACAAATTAATCCACTCTTGGTCCGTTTTATAGGACCTTGGGCTATTTAAGAAATGATGAAGATTATCAAAAACGACAGGAATTTGGATTTGACGACTGATTTCCAAGACCTCTTCGATATTATAACTTTTATCATCATTTTCAATGATTAATCTTGGCTTGACTGCTGAAGGCAGTAATGGGAAATTATTTACAAACCGTTTTTTGGCTTCTTCGATATTTCCATAAATCCCGCCAATATGAAGAACGATTTTATGCGAACAATCCAAACCAAGACTATCTAAAATTCGCGCATGATAAACTAAATCATCAAATGCTCTACTTACAACCTCGGAATTGGGAGAATTGATGACGGTATACTGGCCGGGATGAACGGAGACCCGAACTTGGTTTTTTATAATTTTTTCACCAATTCTGATGAAGTCATCTTTAAATAGGTCCCACCATAATAATTTGTTGATCTCATTTGATCCAAAAGGAATTAAATCCGAACTAATGCGAAACAAATGAAGATTATTGTTGATGTTATAGTCAATAATGTTATCAAGAGAACTCAAATTATATTTAATGAGATCGGATAATGTTTCCGAATTAGCATTATCGATTCGGCATGTATGATAATCGGAATGCAAAACGCCTAAAGCTAAGCATGCATAACCTATATTCATATATCAAAAATAAAACATCCATTTTTCAATAGATGTTTATTCCTTTTTCTTATTAAATTATAACACGATTTTAAAAAATACAACTTTAATACAACTATCTAAATCGATATTTGGCGTCGAAACATCGGAATGGTAATGCTTAAATTTATCCCTAAAATGATTAAAAGAGCAAGTAATCCACCCACTGTTAAGGATAAAAATAAGGAATACAAAATGGGAACAATCAATAGCATATTCCATAATATATTTTGACTGAGAACAAAACAACGAATCGCTTTGTTCTTCACAAAAGCCTCACTATACATACTTAAAAGTCCGATTAAAGCGGGAACAAAAAAGAGGAATGATGCGCCACTTAAAACAAAACCGGTAACTAAAGCTAGGAAAAGATTTAAAAAAATTCCCGCCATGGCCAAAGCTCTTTTTGATTCGTCTTTTTTAATTGTTACAAAATAGGCAAAGCCCAAACTGACAGTCACGACTAACATAATCAACAATGTCGGTAATTCCGTATGGTCCATTCGCACATAAGTCAGTGACCAAGGGACCTTCCCTAAAAAAGCCATTAATTTGCTAACTAATAATCCCAAAATGCCCAGGACGATTAATATGCCAAAATCAATTCCCAAATATTTGATAAACGATATGATTTTGATTTGTTTTTTGATTAAAAAGAAGATCATAATGCCAATAAACGCAACCAATAAAACGATGTGAAATAATATCGCCACATTATCTTTGTAAGTAATTAAGACATTGGGAAGAATCGTAAAGAAAACTTGGTTCTGCGTTCCTTCAAAATAATTGAGGTCTTGGTATTGGTCATCACTGGTAAATTCCTCAATTAAAGGCACTATTTGGGCCCCAAAATGCTGAATGCTGCTTAAGTTGATATTTGTATAGTTGTCTAAAGGGGTGTGATAATAATACAAATTATCAAGGACCGCAAAATTGATGCCACTTTTTTCAATCTTTAAGAATTCCGTAAAATCAGTATAATTGGGCATGACGGAATAAACGGCGGTTGCTAAACTGTACGAAACGGGGTATTTGGCTTGCTTATAAAAATCAATGACCTTTTCATTATTGGGACTGGTCTCAAACATGTAACTCGGACCTTTGATTCCTCTGGCTTCAATATTAATTACAAAACTAATTTTATCCATCCAAGCCGTTTCTAAAACGGCTTGTTTGGCACCAACTAAACCAACTTCCTCAGCATCGGTAAACAAAAAGTACAAACTGGTTTTTAAGGGTTTATTGGCATAAAGCCGCGCAATTTCCAACATCGTTCCAATCGCATATCCATCATCGGCCGCTCCATACGAACGTCCTAATTCACCAAAGCGACCAATATGACCGCGGGAATCATAATGACCGACCAGCAAAAGTCCGGTTTCACTCGCTCCGGGAATGACTCCTAAAAGATTTTTTACCGAGTATTCTTTCCCGACTTCTTCTTTTGAATAATTCATCTCATAAACATTAGCAATTCCCAATAATGCATCAAGTTCATTCTTGATGTATAACCTCACTTCTTCATGGGCTTCTTGATCAAAAACAGAATGCGGTTCTCGCGATATCACTTCAATGGTTTGGGCAACATTGACAGCACTAAAAGCATCACCAGTCCCCCCAGCAATTGGTTTGGGAGTATACAAAACAAAAAAACTCAAAATAATACTAAATAATAATACGGATAAAACAATCGTTAATCGATGCCTCATGATATATCTCCTTAATTTGCTTTGTATATCAAAGCATTATGTAATTAATATTAACATATAAAAAAAACAAAAGCAATAAAAAAGTAGAATCAATCATTTCTACTTATGGTTTTGCCTGTTTTCTTCATTCACTCGAAATCTAACAATTTCCGCAATTATCGCTTTTGGCAAAGGTTTGTCAAGTATAAACCGGATTGAGCCCCTACTAAAATGGTACGATGATAATTGCTCTTGAAAATTTAACACCGCTGCTTCCGGGATAAAACCCAATATGATGGGGAATGCCGCAAAATGAACGAGACTGTGATAATAAAATAGCGTTGGCATTTGATAACTGATTTTTTCATAAGCATCGGGGGCCTTTTCATGAACAATTTGCCGGATTTCATTCAACTTTTCCGATACGGATTTTGGATGTGACGCAATGTCCGCATCCATCAAGGGGCTCTATTTCGATGGTTTGTCTTTCATAATAATTTCACAATATGCTCTTCAATTTTTTCAGGGGTATCGGTTGGAGCAAATCTTTTCACAACTTCGCCTTGCCGATTGATAAGGAATTTTGTGAAATTCCATTTTATGCTTTCACCCAAAATTCCCTTTTTAGCTTTTTTTAAAAAAGTAAATAGAGGATCTTCCTTAGGTCCGTTGACGTCAATTTTCGAAAATAACGGAAACGTTGTTTGGTAATTTAAGGAACAAAAATCATGAATTTCCTCAATTGTACCGGGAGCTTGATTTCCAAATTGATTGCAAGGAAAATCAAGAATCACCAACCCTTGATTTTGATACTTGCGATATAATTTTTCCAAACCTTCATACTGAGGAGTAAAACCGCAACCCGTTGCCGTATTGACGATTAACAAGACTTGGTTTTCATATTGTGACAAGCTTACTTCTTTTCCTTCACTGTTCTTTACTTTAATATCATAAATTTGCATATTTATCTCCTTTTCCTTGATTATATCTTTTTTTAATGTTCTGTTCAAGATAAGTGTTGGTGATTACTTTTTAAAGA
>JBFXGS010000005.1:0-31458 GCA_050177775.1 Bacilli bacterium
CCTTTAATGTTTTTCAAAAGAGTTTGATAATTAATACTCTTTCGGTACTCTTTTAATTCTTCATCTTGTTCCATGTATTTAAAGATGGTTTTATCCTTTAAATTAGCATATAAAAAGCAATTTTCGGCATTTTCTAGATCGTTCATGACCACATATAAACATCCAAGATTATACCATAATGAACTATTGTTTTTATCAGCAGCAATTCCTTCTAAATAATAATATTGGGCTTTTTTATTATCATGATATACGTCTTTATAAATGAGTCCTAAATTAAGGTAAGTTAAAAGATAAGGTTGTGATTTTTTGAGTTCTTCTTGATAATATTTAATCGCTTCCTCAAACTTTTTCATTTTCGCATAAATAACCCCTAAATTGTAAGCTATCATTTTTTCATTTTTGTTTTGTTTGTACGCTCTTTTAGTATGTTCTAACGCTAAATCTAAAAAATCGTGTTTCTCATAAAAAGAACCGATGTTGAGATTTGCCCAAAAATGATTGGGTGAATAAAGCAGGGTTTTTTTGTAATAATCATAAGCTTTCGTTTCATCTTCCAAATCTTCATAAATGAGCGCTAGGTTAAAATAAGCATCGAAAAAAGCCACATCTAAATCAACTACTTTTTCATAAGCTTTAATGGCATCATCACGTCTTCCCACTTCTTCATAAGCCAAACCGAGTCCATAATAACCCAGCGGATAATCAAAAGCAAATGGCGTCGCTTCTTCAAAAATGGTTACGGCTTTAAAAGGATTTTTACCATCTAAATAAATAAAGCCTAAATCCACTAAGTCTTCAACGATAATTTTTTCTTCAAAGGCTTTTTCATACAAAGAAATGGCTGATGATAATTCTTGATTATGATATGCTAATTTGGCTTTTGCGATTAAATCATCATATTTACTCATTAAAGTAAGGCCTCAGCAAAAAAGAACAAGACAATGGAAATCGAATTATTTAAAAAATGAAGCGCGATTGAAACAAAAACATTGTTGTTAGAAAACGCATAAACCCCGGAAATGACTAAAGCTAAAGCTAAATATTGAAAGAAGAACACATCAACCCCATGGACGGCAGCGAATAATGCCGCGGAAATTAAGATGGCCCAAATACGAGATAATTTGAACTTTTCTTCCACAACCCCAAATAATAATTTTCTAAAGATGATTTCCTCCACAAACGGAGCCAATAAAACAGTGGTAATAATCATAAAAATCTTTGAATCATATTGGAGCATGCTTTCAATCAGGTTTTGGTTATCCGGTGTTCCCTCAATTTTCAACAATTCATAAATAATGGTTACCGCATAAGTAGAGGCATAAATGGCCACTAGTCCAATCAAAATCGTCGCAAAACTTCGACCGATGTTGTTTTTGGAAAAAGCTCTTTTCCAATCTTTTCCCAGGACTTTCCATAATAGGGCCACAAACAAACCGGCCAGAAATATTTCCCCAAGCATTTGGGAAACACTTAATATTCCCACAATCGTCGGAGTAAAAACAAGTTCGCCCGTACCAAGATAATCATTCATAAAGTTTGTAAAAAAACCCGGCTGTTTAAATTCAACGGCCAAAGACGCCGCGACCATAAAGATAATCGGTAATATATTAAATAGAATTAAACTAAGTAAAAAAGCAATAAAATAAAAGTTGGCATTACTAAGTTTTTTGTAAATTGGTTCCATTATTCCCTCCCTCTTGATTAACAAGGGTTTCCATTAATTTTCCTAAAACAAGGATGTTATTTAAATCAATTTGCCGATCCCGATGGGAATGGATATTATTGATTACTAATTTATTTTTGATGCGTTTTAAAGCAAAGATTCCGACATGAGTATTTCTGGCGAAAGCTAAATGGTCCGATAATTCAAACGCTTTAGCCTTTCTTACCTCACATTCATAATCTTTGATCTGTAATTGGTCAAAGATGGCTTTGATTCGATTAGCGAGTTGGGGACGATTAAAATGGTCTAAACCAAAGACATTCCCCACACCGACGCAATCAAAATTAATATGTTTTTTTATACGAAAATCAAGTTTCTTTTTATGCAAATAGCGAGCTAACCCCAGCGAACCAAATAAGCCTTTTTCTTCATTATCAAAAAAAACAAATACTATTTTCGGATTTTTTAATTTTTTCATCAAATATAATAACGTTAATACTCCACTCGTATTATCATTAAAATTGTATTTATTGGAGATAGCGGGAAATCCAAAGTTATATCCAAACACCAGAAGAAGAGCAATGAATGAGATGATAACCGGGATGTCAAGCCAAACGGTGGCGCCAATTACTCCTAATAAGAAAGCTAGAATGATGATATTGTAAACAACAACATTGCTAACTAAAAAGAAGGGCATTCGAGGAGGAGTATCATAATGAGCACTGAAAATATATTCCGCTGTTTCTAAATCACCAATGATAACATTTTTAGAAAACCAACTTTTAGGAATTATTTGATAATTAAGATTAACCTCTCGGGCTTTGGTCTGTAAATAATCACGGAATTTACTTTTGCTTTTGCTGTGCATGCGCTCTTGATAAAGAGTAAGTTCAACATACAAATCTTTAAGCATGACTATTTTCCAAGATTACGAACTTCTTCTTTTACCATTGTCACAAATTCATCAAGAGACACGGTCTTGGTGTCACTTTGACCATATTTACGATAGGTAATGACACGGTTGTCCTGCTCTTGGTCTCCTAATACTAATTGATAAGGGATTTTCTTGGTTTGAGCATCACGAATTTTATAACTGATTTTTTCTTCCCGGTTGTCGATTTCCAAACGAATATCTTCGTTAAACAAACGTTGTTTTATTTGTTGAACATAATTTTGATGACGTTCAACGTTGACGGGAATCAGTTTTACTTGAACAGGTGCTAACCAAGTTGGGAAAGCTCCACCATAATGTTCGGTAATAATGCCAATAAAGCGTTCCAACGACCCAAAAATGGCACGATGCAGCATGACCGGACGTTTCTTTTCACCATTCTCATCGATATAAGTTAAATCAAACCGTTCTGGAAGATTCATATCAAGTTGAATAGTCCCACATTGCCAAATCCGATTCATCGAATCACGAAGTTTAAAATCAAGTTTAGGGCCATAAAAAGCGCCATCACCAGGATTAACTTTGAACGGTTTTCCCACCGAATTACATGCTAACGCCAAAGCCTCTTCCGAACGATTCCAAATTTCAATCGAGCCAATGTATTTTTCCTCAGGGCGAGTTGATAATTCAATGTGGTAACTTAAACCAAAAACGGCATAAATTTCCTCAAACAAATTAATCAAATTGCCAACTTCGGAAACAATCTGATTTTCGGTCATAAAAATATGTGCATCATCTTGAGTAAAGTTACGAACTCTAAACAATCCATTAAGTGCTCCACTGGCTTCATGACGATGAACTAAACCCAGTTCTCCCACTCGTAATGGAAAATCTTTATAGGAGTGAATACTGTTCTTATATACTAACATTCCCCCGGGGCAATTCATCGGTTTGATGGCAAATTGATGTTTGTCAATCTCGGAAGTGTACATGTTTTCACGATAATTAAACCAATGTCCGGACACTTCCCAAAGCTCTTTGTTAAGCATGATTGGTGTTTGAATAAAAGAGTAATTTTCTCTCGTGTGGATTTTATACCAAAAATTTTCCAAGGTCTTTCGTAAAATCATGCCTTTGGGAAGCCAAAACGGAAAACCGGGACCATATTCTGAGAGCATAAATAATTCAAGTTCGCGACCTAATTTTCGATGATCGCGTTCGCTTCGTTCTTTAAGAATTTGCAAATGTTTCGCTAATTCTTCTTCCGTAAAGAAACAAGTGCCATATACTCTTTGTAATTGTTCATTTTTTGAATCCCCTCGCCAATAAGCACCACTAACGGCCAAAAGTTTAACGTTTTTCAACATTTTAGTGCTAACAACATGGGGGCCACGACACAAATCAACGAAATCACCATGTTGATAAAGCGTAATCACCGCTCCCTCTTCTAATTCGTTAATGATTTCTTGTTTATATTTATCGTGACTAAAAAAGGCTAAAGCAGCTTGCTTACTTACTTCCATTCGTTTAAATAATAAATCTTGGTTCGCGATTTTTCGCATTTCATTTTCAATGGTTCCAAGATCTTCTTCATTAATCTTAATCCCTGCTCCCGGATTAATGTCATAATAAAAGCCTTCCTCAATGGCGGGACCAACCCCAAACATGGCATTAGGATACAGTTTCTTGATAGCGCTTGCCAACAAATGACTGCAAGAGTGATTTAAGACTTCAAAGGCTTCTTTTGAATCTTTGGTAATTAATTCTAAAGTGGCATCTTCTAAAATCGGCCTTGTCAAATCATAGCTGATTCCATTTACTTTTGCGAAAACAGATTTTTTTGCAAGCGACACAGACAGAGCGTTGGCAATCTCGAAAGCGGACTTACCAACTTCAAATTGTTTTACACTTCCATCTAGAAATTTGATATTCATAATTTTCTCCTTTTCATATAAAAAAGCGTCCTTAAAAGGACGCGATATTGCGTGGTACCACCTTGCTTCAACAATCAATTAAGTTTGATTATTGCACTCATTCTCCTTAACGCGGAGTCAAACGGAACATCTTTCGAGTTCGGCTCCATGGTAGTAATTACTACGGCTCTTAAGTACCTTACACTATCGTACTATCGCTGAAAAGGAGTTTTCGCAGTAATGTTGTCCACTTCATAACCTGTTTGATTAATGTAGATTATAACTCAAGCTTGATTTTTTGTCAATCAGTTTGTACTGTCCTTATATCCGATAATTTTTATCACCTAATTCGATGGAATCCATCAACGATTGAATTCGTTCAAGAATGCGACCGCTTTTAGTATAATTGACTTCATCTTTTGTTTCAGAAAAATGGTTTCGCAATAAATCAAAATTATAATTTGAACTCATGCACACCGGTAAATGAGCATCACGACGGAATTGAAGAATTGGTCCTAAAACCTCATCACGAATAAATGCCGTATTATTTTCCGCACCAACATCATCGAGAATAAGAACATCGATATATTTTAAACGATTGATAAGGGGTTCAAATTCTTGCGTCGTTAAATAACTTTTGATGGTGCGAACTAAGTCGGGGTAATAAACCATGATTACTTTGGCACCTTGTTTGGTTAATTGTTTGGCTAATTGCCAAAGAATAAATGTTTTTCCCGTTCCAAACGCTCCATGCAAATAAAGCCCCTTTGTGAAAGATCCCTTTTTGTATTTTTTCAAGAACTCTTCCATATGCTTTAGCGCAAAAACGCGTTCCGTATTCACATATAATTTCTGGTTTTCGTAAATAGCTTGTTTTGAAAAAAAGAGCATTTCTAAGTTGTCACTTACCGCTTGTTCATATTTTGGACAAGGGAAGTAAACAAGATCCACATTTCCATTAAATTCTAATCTTGTTTGCATGGCTTTGGGGTCCATTTGGCAATTTAAACCATCACAAGGAACACAAATAGCGTTGTTTTCTTTTTGAATAAAAAAACGACTCAAATTGTTTAAAATGTCTTCATCACTCAATTGATTTTTATCACAAAATTCTTTTAAAAGTTTGTCTTCAAAAACCACTTTAGTTATTTTTTTTATGTCATTGCTCATAAAAACTCCTAGTTATATTTCTTTTGGGCTTCAGAAAGAATTTTATTTTTTTCCTCTTCGGTTAAAGTTTCCGTTTCCTTGGTTTGGGCCAACTGATCCGTATATTGATCATACCACTTTGGTAATGGTTTTTCTTTTTTAGAGTAAGCGGGTTTTTTTTCACTTGTGGTTGTTTTCGGCTGGTTAAGGAAATTTAGGGCATCTTTGACACTTTTTATATTTGCTCGAGCCCAAACATTAGCCAATTTTTCAAAATAGTTGTAACTTGGAATTTCTCCTTTTTTCAATTGATTCACATATAAAATCATCAGGTTAATGACGCTAACGGGAAATTTTGTATTATCCATAAGTTGTTGAAACATTTCAACTTCCGCAACCGATGGTTGAATTCCCGATAATTGTTCTAAAATGTCCGCTGGGGTTTGCTTTTCAAGCACTTCAAAAACATGGTAATATTCATCATCCATTTGGCTTTGTAAAAAAGCATCGGATTGTTTGGTTAAAATGCGGGGATTTTTATTACTGTTTTTGACTTGGAACATCGCTTTGGCGTGTTTAGCTATGTCTTCATATTTTAAATCACGATCTGAAGAAATCGTCTTTTCAATTACTTCTTTCATTTCTTCTTCATTTAGTTTGTAGTTATAACTAATTGATAAAATGTGTTGCTTAAAATCTTCATCATCTAATAATTTCGCATCAAAGAAATTCGTATCAAAACTCATTTTAAAAATGATGTAATCAAAATCCAAATTAATAATTTTCAAATTTTTGCTGTTTTTTACTTTAAACAAGCGGCTAAACAAATTGCTGACATTATCAATGGAAATATCATAAACTTCATCAAAAGCTTTGGAAATTTCTTTATATTGTCGAACATTTATTTTTTCTTGTTGTGATTGAATTTTCTTCATTTCCACTTCGCCAATTTGCATTGACAAAAAGGAAGATAAGATATTATTGGAAAGAAAAGATGTTCGTGACATGGGGGTCTTTAAATTAAATAAAAATCCCTTTTGTTCATTATAAAAAGTATCAATTAAAGAAACACCTTCTAATTTATGTAAGGCTTGTTCTAAAAAAGAAGCTGAGCTGAAATTAAGAAAATCAACAAGCTTCTTAATGGTGTACGTCTCACTTTCATCAAGGGTAAATAAGAAGTGGAATAAAGAGAAACTATCGATTCCCATAATTGGCAAATACATTTGCGTTAAAACAAAATAATCTTCCCCACTGAGCATGTGTTTCAAAACGACCTTGAAATTATCACTTATCGAAATATTCATCATGAACCTCGATAAAGGCTTATTCCTTTAAATGGTAAATGCGAATCAAAATACTTATACATTTTTTCAATTATTTTTTTACCGGCAAGCCAAGGAATCAGTTTGTATGTGGTAATTTTGATATCAATGGCGGTTTCGCCAATTCGCGTGTTTACAAATATAATCGTTGAAGAATAAGTGGGAGTGACAAAAAAGATTTCATGATGCTCATCGATGATGGCTTTCACAACGCCTTTTTCTTCCTCAACAAATCTTAAAATGGCGTTTTTCACATCTTCCATTCGGCTTCGATAATAATGTGTTTTTAAAGTCGGAAGGTAGTGTTCTTCACCGGTTTCAAAATCATTGGAAAAGTAATCTCTAATTTTCATTTTTTAAACTCCTTAAGATTTGTTCAACTTGTAATTGGGTATGTGTTCTCCGCCCACTATTATCAATAACATAGTCCGCTTTAGCTTTTTTTAATTCTAAACTCCATTGACTTTTTATTTTTAATTGGGCTAGCTCTTCGGTGATTTGATCGCGTTTCATCAAACGTTTGATTTGCAAATCAGGGCGAACATCAACAACGATTATTTTATCAAACATGGCTTCCATTTTTGCTTCATACAATAAAGGAACATCCACAAAAGTCATTTCACAAAGGTTCTTTGTTAATCTCTTTATTTCCGAAATAACCAAAGGATGAATTAAACTGTTTAATAACAACCGCTTTTCTTCATTGTTATAGATTATTGCTCCTAATGTCAACCGGTTTACCTCACCACCAGTGATGATTTCATTTCCAAAATGCGTTTTTAATAATTGGATTATTTCGGGCTTTTCCATTTGTTCTTTGGCGATTTTATCAGAATCAATCACTTTAAAACCTTTTTCCAAAAGGTAACTTGTCACTAATGATTTCCCAGAAGCAATGGATCCGGTAATTCCAACAATCATATTTCCCCCAATAATGTGTATTTAGTGTATGCTTTTTCTAATTTGATGTCAAGGGCTTTTGGCAATTTTCGCAGACATATGTCCCGCGACCACCAACTTTAATTTTGATAATTGCAGTGCCACAAACAGGGCAAATGCTTTTCGTATGGACTAATAACTCGTTTTGAAAACGTCCTGTAACCGCATGCGCCGAGGTAAAAGTTCGAATTGTTGTTCCTCCAAGCGTAATGGCCTTTTGTAAAACCGTTTGAGAATTCTCAATAATCATTTTTATATCTTCAAAAGTTATTTTATTGGTTGACGTAGTCGGATGGAGGTGGGATAAAAATAAAACTTCATCCACATAAATATTGCCAAGTCCCGCCATAACCGTTTGATCAAGTAACGTTGTTTTTATGGCTTTCGTTGATTTTATAAATTTACTTGCTAAATAAGTGGGGTTCATTGCTTCATCCATCGGTTCTAAACCAACTTTTGATAAAGGTTCAAGGTGATTGATGAGATTAAAATCATTGGTCGGAAACAAATACATCGTTCCAAATTTGCGAGTATCGTGATAATGAAGACTTGAACCGTCGGAAAACCAAAAAATAACATGTTCATGTTTTTCCAGTTCTTGATTCGTTTTATAAAAATATTTGCCTTCCATTCGCAAATGCGACACTAATAAATGATTATTAAAAACAAAGATTAAAAATTTACCCTTCCTTTTTATATCTAAAAAGGTTTCATTGATTAGCATCCCTCGAAAATGGGAAAAAGATAAATTGCGGATGATTTTAGGATAAGGGGCTTGGACATCAACAATCGTCTTTCCAACAACCAAGGGTATCAGTGTTTTCCTAACGGTTTCTACTTCTGGTAATTCAGGCATATTCAAAACTTCTCATAAGTTACTTTCGCCGGGTCAAAACGATCAACGAAACGAAAAGCATCATCATTTTTAGGATAACCCAGGGCAATTAGTGAAAAAACTTCATATTGCTTCGGGGGATTAATGACATTAACTAATGCATTCATGCGATCTGGATTAGGGTGTACTCCACACCAACAGCTTCCAATCCCAAGTTCAGTCGCTTTTAACAAAATATTCAAAGTGGCGGCGGATAAATCCTGAGGAGCCATGATTGATCTTTTTAAATTGGTTTTATCCATTAACACAATAATGGCGGCGGTAGCTTCATTAAACATTTTGGCATAAGGTGAAGTATCGCGTATTTTTAATAGAACTTCCGGGTTTTGCACAACCAAAAAATGCCAAGGTTGTTGATTGTGAGCACTGGGAGCTTGCATTCCCGCTCTTAATAATTGTTCGATTTTTGCTTGTTCAATCGGTTGATTCGTAAAGGAACGAACACTCCTTCGATAGTTTATAATATCCATTATTCCTCCCTACTTGGCTTCCGCCCATGTTTTGCCAACATTGACTTCCGCTTGCAATTTTACTTTTAGGATAACCGCTTTTTCCATTTCTTCTTTCACAAGTTTTTTCATGATGTCAACTTCACAGACCGGACAATCAAACAACAATTCATCATGTACTTGAGCAATCATTAATGATTGTAAGTTTTCTTGTTTCATTCGTTCATCAATCTGAATCATCGCAACCTTAATAATATCCGCCGCACTTCCTTGGATTGGGGCATTCATGGCGGTTCGTTCACCAAAGTTCCGTAAATTAATGTTCTCGGATTGGACCTCCGGAATATAACGTCGTCTTTGAAAGATGGTTCTTGTGAAACCATCACGTTTTACGTTAGCAATGATTTCATCTAAAAAAGCTTTGGTTTTTTGGAAAGTATAAAAATATTTATTAATAAATATATTCGCTTCTAATGGCGTAATATTAATGGTCTCGCTTAAGCCCCAAGCACTCATTCCATAAATAATTCCAAAGTTGATGGCTTTCGCAACTCTTCGCATGTCTTTAGTAACTTGGGATGCGGGAACATCATAAATGGTGCTTGCTGTTTGAGTATGGAAATCAAAAGCTTGGGAAAAAGCTTCAATCATCACCTCATCATCCGCCATATGAGCAAGAACACGTAATTCAATTTGCGAATAATCGGCGCTCAGAATAAAACCATCGGAAAAACGCGAAATGAAAAATTCCCGAATAACTTGACCATCTTCACTTCGAACGGGCATGTTTTGAATATTTGGTTCAATCGATGATAAGCGTCCCGTTAAGGTCAAAGCCTGTTTATAAAGAGGATGAATAAAGTTGTTTAAATCCCTCGTTTCTTTTAGTCCATTGATGTATGTCGAGATAAGTTTTGAATAAGCACGATATTCCAAAACACGTTTTGCAATAACATAATCCTTCGCTAGTTTTTCCAAAACATCAACATTCGTTGAGAAGCCGGTTTTGTTTTTCTTACCGTGCGGTAGGTGAAGCTTTTCAAATAAAATATCCCCTAGTTGTTTCGGAGAATTAATATTGAATTCTTGATTGGCAATAAAGTAAATATCTTGTGCAATGTCATCAGCTTTTTTTGTTAATTGGGCACCAACGTTTTCCAGTTTTTCTAAGTCAATCAATAAACCTACCTGCTCCATTTTGGCCAACACAAATGACAATTTTATTTCCATTTCATAAAGAGGCAGACAATTAATGTCAAGCAATTGTTTATGGATGGTTTCGTTTAACGATTTCATGACCAAACCCTTATCAATACTGTATTTCATATATTGCTCTGGTTCAGGTATCTTCATTTTTGTATTGGCGCCATAAATGTTTTCATAATAGGGAAGCGTATTGGCACCAAAATTGTCTAAAGTTTTCTTGGGATCGTCAAAAGCAAAACTAGGATTAATGATGTAACTTGCTAACAAAAAATCATCCGTCACACCTTTTAAATGAATTCCCAACTTTTGTAAAACAAAAGCAAAAGCTTTTAAATCAAAAGTTTTTTTCTCAATCTTTTCATCTTCCAAAAACTGTTTTACTGATAAATTGTTTTTTACCGCATTTTCGGTAATAAATAATTGATGTTGGTCGGATACTAAACCAAATCCTAAGAAAGTTCCCGTGTTGTAATTATAACCAAATATTTCGGCAGTGATGTAGGTTTCTTTATTCACATAATCAAGGATTGATGTTTGAGCATCATCAATGCGGATGATGTCGCCGGTTTTTGCTTCCGGTCTTTGATGATTCAATTTTTTTAAAAAATGGTTAAATTCCATTTTTTGAAAAAAGGTCATTAACTCTTGAAAATCAAAAGTCCCAATTTTTAAATCGGTTATCGGCCATTCAAGAAAAATATCTTTTTTTAAACTAGCCAAATAGCGACATTGATAAGCGATTTCGCGATTATCAATCAAAGCCTGACGCATTTTTACACTAAATTCTTCTAGGTGTTCATAAATATTATCTAAAGTTTGGTATTGATTTAATAATTTGATGGCGGTTATTTCCCCAAGTCCTTTTATGCCCGGTAAGTTATCCGAACTATCGCCAACAATGGCCTTATAATCGACAACTTGGGATGGGTATAACTTTGTTTTCTCAAAGAAATTTTCTTGATTATATTCTTCTAATTCGCCTATGCCTTTTTTGGTAAGGAACACAGAAATTTTATCATCAACCATTTGCAATAAATCGCGATCACCGGTAATAATTCTGATTTTATCAAAATAATTTTTACTATTGATGGCCACACTGGCCAATAAATCATCGGCTTCAAAATCAAAGCTTTCGGCTCTTTTCACTTTAAGAATGTCAAGGTATTGTTTTATTAAAGGAATTTGAATCCTTAACTCTTCGGGAAGAGGTTTTCTTGTCCCTTTATATTCTTTGAATTGTTGATGACGAAAGGTTTTACTTCCCGCATCAAAAGCCACAAATGCATAATCAATTTCTTCGGTAAGCATCTTGTTAAGCATGCTACAAAAGCCATACAAAGCATTTGTATATAATCCCTCGCGGGTCTTCATCAAGTTGTTAGTGTATGCTGTCGCGTAGTATGACCGAAACATGATGCTATTTCCATCAATTAGGGTCAAGGCTTTGCTGTTTTCTTCCATAATTACCTACCTTTTCTTCAATTTATTTTACCATAAAACCGATTTTTTTACACCCTAAAATAATAAAATGATTCTTCAAGAGAATCATTTTATTTATAGGTTATTTTTATTGTTGCTTCGGTTTCGGAAATACTGATAATTTCGATTGTGAAATCAATTAAAGTGCCATCGTACCAACGATAATTTGGATAACTCGTTTTTCCAAAAATATCACCCACGGAAAACAAATCTTCATTGCTGGCTTCACTTGTGCTTTCAATGGAATAATTACCATCCGCTTCAATTAATTTGATTAATTTATGGTTGGTATCGCTATTGTTGTAAGAGAAAACCGAATAATAGCCATCTTCATTTAAAGGGGACCCATAGTTTTCATCGATTCGAGCATCGACATGAAAAATTCGAACTCCCGCTTCCGAAAACAAACCTCGATATCCCGCATGGGCTTCGTTTAATCCGTTTGGAAGAAAAAAATCAATTAGCAAATATTCATCATAATAGCTATCTTCCCAGCTTGGATTAATCATGATAACATCACCGGTTTCGGAAAAAGACGACAAAGTTATCGTTGTCGATTGTTCGGTAACTACTAAAGGGACGGTCCAACCAAGGATGATTTTTGTGAAAGGATTATGGTCACCAACCGTGTAGTCCATCATGTCAGCTCCACCCAAACCGCCATCGATACCAATATCCTCGTTATAATCATAATAATCTTCAAGACCAAGCATATGACCGGTTTCGTGAATATAGGTCGAAGCATTGACCGAAATATGAGTTGGGTTATTCCCATCATCAACTAATGGTTCATCAATGAAATCTAAACCCGCCCATAAATAGTAATTAGCTTCAACTCCATCATAATATTCATAATCATCAGTAAAATATTGATAAACATAGGCCCACCATAAATCAACGTTGTTTTGTGAAAAAAGAACATCTTCATAGTAAACCGGTGTGGAATATATAAAATAGAGGGCATCAATGTAGTTATCGTTATTTTGATCAAATAATGAATAATCAATTTGGCTATTATAATGTTCTAAAGCTTGTTTAATGATTTCGTATTCCGCATCAAATCCTCTTTTATATAATTGCGAATAATAAGAAGCTTGATGGTTGGTTTGCAAAGGTTCAAGAATGGTAGCTGTGAAATCAAGTTTTCCATAGGAACTTTTTTCATAATAGCTTTGAACGCTTTCCCACCCGGTTTGTTCGGAGGTACCTATAAAAGCCGTTTCGATACGGCTTAAGTCGGTATCAGAAAAGCGATAATCCGTAAACTCAACCGGAATGATCAAAGCGTGGACTTCATTTAAGCTTGGCAAGCCAACGGTAACTTCCGTTTCTTCAAGCAATTGATCTAGCAATTGAAGTGAATCAATGCTTGGATAAAAGGCTTCTTGCGTTGTGGTATTTAACACCTCAATCGTCGCCTCTTGCACAAACTCAACTTGTTTGCGATTTAAGCAATTGACAACTACACCCTTTAAATTCACTTTAGTGTTGGCTGGTAAAGAAGTAATTTGTTCGACAACATCGGCATATTCCTCATGTTTTGAACGAATTAATAATTCCATTTCATTATTGTTCTGGTCAATCAAGCCAAAAGTCGTATCGCCATTCAAGAATGCTTGTTCAATCAAAACTATTTCTACTTCAGACAAGTTGACTAATTGATTAGTGACATCAATGTTGGAAAAATCATTGATGCTCGTCGCATCAACTTCCATTATGACATTTTCGACAGGAATAATATCGATATACATTAATTGTAATTGTTCATTTTCGAAATGGATTGTTCCGGACGCGGCAATGAAATCCCCATGATTGATACTAGTTGTGATGTTTTTCACAAAGATTCCATCAACTCCATCGTGGATGTAAGCATCATTTCCTACTTTGCCAATGACCACGCCATTGACAATGACATTTTCGCCTTCCTCAAGGCCTTTTGCTTTATTAATGGGATATAGCGATCTTTTTAATACGGTTATAACAAACTTTCTAAATTCAATCTTTCCTTCGTATTCCAAAGCTATATCAATCGTTACGGTCACATCTTCTTCACCGCGGGTCACATGCCCTTCATTATCAATGGCATCCCAATTATCGGAATACCACGATAAAGAAACATCATCGATTTCTTTTGGAAAAAATAAATCAGTCGTGACTTTGGATAAATCGGCATCCGCAAATAAACTCTGGTAAACCGTTTCAATTTTATTTGAAGAAAACAAAAAACAACCGGACAATGCTAAGGTAAGAATTCCTAAAATGAGGAATAAAAAGAATCGTTTCATACTTCACCTATTTAGTAACTATTATAACTTAAATCAAGTCGCTTATCAATTATTTCTTTTTAGAAAGGCCGGAACCACAATCTTGATTTTGACAACCGAGACAAACACTGTTTTTGCGGTTTTTTATTAAGTAAGAAAGAACGATAATTACACACAATATAAATAATGAGATAATTGTTCCTATTTTGAATGAATTGGAAGTTTTCCACAAAGTAGCTGTTTGGAAAATTAGGAAGCTTAATAAATAAGCAATTGTTGTTTGCATCAAGACCGTTACGAAAGTCAGTTTCCAAGTTCCTAATTCTCTTTTGGTGGCAGCAATGGCGGCCACACAAGGCGCAGCTAATAAAACAAAAACCATGAAAGAAAAAGCGGCGGGTTGTGAATTGTTGAACAATGTGGCGACAGCTGCCATTAAGGCTTGATGCGAATCTCCGGTATTAAGGACAATCCCAAAAGTGGACACGATATTTTCTTTCGCAATCATTCCCACCATTAAAGCCACGGTCGATTGCCAATTCCCAAAACCAAGCGGAAGAAAAATCCACGCTAAGAATCGGCCAATGCTTGCGAGAATCGAAGTACTTGGGTCAACTACCATTACAAGCGACCATGAAAAGGATGATAAAAACCAAATCACAACTGATGCTAAAAAGATAATGGTTCCCGCTTTGATTAAGAATGATTTTGTTCGTTCCCATACTTGTAATAAAACACTTTTAGGATTAGGGAAATGATAATCAACAAGTTCTAATATAAAAGGGGAAGCATCACCGCGGAAATACTTGGTTTTCTTCAATAGACTTCCCACTAAGATCACCACAACTATTCCGATAAAATAAAGACTCGTTGAAACTAAAGGGTTGAAAAAAGTTCCCACAAACAAAGCAAAAACAGGAAGTTTAGCCCCACAAGGAATAAAAGGTACTAACATGACCGTCATTTTTTGTTCATTTTCATTGCTTATCGTCCGACTTGACATGATGGCAGGAACGGAACATCCCGTTCCTAAAAGCATGGGAATAAACGATTTTCCTGATAAACCAAACTTTCTGAATACGCGATCCATAATAAATGCCACTCTTGCCATGTAACCGCTATCTTCAAGAATCGTCAGAAATAAGAATAAAACAAATAATTGTGGTAAAAAACTCAAAACGGAGCCAACGCCACCAATAATCCCCGTCGTTAGTAAATCCACTAACCAAAATGGACTATCAATGGATATTAACCACTTTTGGATTTGGGTTCCGAGCCACTGAAATAATTGTTCCATTAAACCAATGACGCTTTCACCAACGATGGTAATTGAAATGAAATATATCAAAAACATGATTAAAGCAAAAATCGGTAATGCAAAGATTTTATGCGTTAGCAATGAATCAATTTTTTCCGAAGTTGTTTTTTGGGGCCTTGGCTTTTCAATTAAAACTTGAGAAATAACTTTCTCCGAAAAGCGATAACGTTCATTAGCGATTAAGCTTTCTCCGTCCTCTTGGCTTTTTGCATAAAAAGGGGTAATGATTTCCTGAATTTCCTTTTGTTTTGATAATTCTTGAAAAGATTCATCTTGCTCCATTATTTTAACAGCCGTGAACAAAGAACTACGACAAACTTCTTTTAACTTATCTAAGGTATAACCAAGTTCTAAAGGGTAGATATTCAACGATGATATTTTCTTTTCTTTAGCAATTAGCGTTGCTTTATTAATTAGTTCTTTTAAACCATGGTTCTTTTTTGCACTAATCGGTACCACTAAGCAATCTAATAATTTCGAAAGATAATGAACGTCGATTTTCATTTTTCGTTTATCGACTTCATCCATCATATTAAGAGCAATAATCGTTGGAATCTGCATTTCTAATATTTGCGTGGTTAAGTACAAATTTCTTTCTAAATTGGTCGCATCGATAATATTAACAATGACATCAACTTGATTTGACAATAAAAAATCACGAGTGATTATTTCTTCTTTAGAGTAAGGCGACAAGGAATATATTCCTGGTAAATCCGTAATAATGATATCATTACCAATCCTTCCTTCTTTTTTTGCAACCGTTACTCCCGGCCAATTACCAACATATTGCCTACTGCCGGTAAGAACATTAAAAATGGTGGTTTTTCCGCTGTTGGGATTTCCCACTAAACCTATGCGTATCATATTTCCTCCCTTAGTTAGCAATTGCTAACTGTACCTCATAAAAGATAGCGAAGATAACCTTCGCTAAATATTAGTTAAATGGCTTTTACAATAATTAATTCCGCTTCGTTTTTACGAATTGATAAAACATAATCACGCAATCTAAGTTCCATAGGATCACCAAGCGGAGCATATTTCACAACTTGGATGATTGTTCCTTTGGTTATTCCCATATCCATAAATCTTCTTCGTAAAGGACCGGAAGCATTTATTCCGACAACTATTCCTCTTTCACCGATATTTATATCTTTCAAAGTCTTCAAATCTTGTGTTTCTTCAAATGACATCTGTTGGTGATTTAACATTCCGTGGCGATGTTGATTGCTTTTTTGGGCTTTTTTTGGCATTGAGAACAAAGGCATATACCCTCCAAAGTTAGCATATGCTAACTATAATTATTATACTCAATATCATCGAGATTGCAACTGTTTTTGTAAAAAAACGTTTTTATTTTTATGGTTTCTATGCTATACTATCTAAGGAAATTGACCATAAGAGGAGATTTAACATGCGCAAGAAAATTTTAATTGGAGCCTTTCTTTTTGTTGGAATGATTACTTTGATTTTATTTGCCATTACTTTCTTGCAAACCGCTGGTGTGTATGGCCAATATGAATGCACCATTTATACCGAACAAACAACTGGTGAGCCTTTAAACGTTTTGAATAATTTTGAATATTATCGCTTAGAGCTGAAATTAAACCGAACTTTTATCTTAACTTCGTTAATCAAAGATCAAGAAGGCGAGATAAAAGCTTACGGAACCTTTACCAAGTCAAAGGATACCATCACCTTAATTTATAAAGAAGGTCAAAATCCTGTTGAAGCGATCATTTTTCCGACGGAAATTTTCATTCATGAAAATGGGGAACTCCATCGAAATCAAACCGGTACTTTCCCAGATACTAATTTTACTACTACCATTGTCCAAAAATTTGTGAAAGTAGATTAAAAAAGTGAAGACAAAAAAACTCTACACCAAATATGCTCATTTGTTGAAGGAAGATGCCGTTTGGCAAGAATATCCTCGCCCTCAAATGGTCCGAAATTCCTATCTTAACTTAAATGGTTTTTGGGATTATCACATTGCTAATGAATCAATTCTTCCTATTCATTACGATGGGAAAATTCTTGTTCCTTTCCCCATTGAATCATTACTATCAAAAGTTCACAAAAAAGTATCTCCTAACGAGTTCCTTTTTTATCGACGCTTCTTTTCCCTTCCCAAAAAGTTTTTAAAAGATATTCTTTTACTGAACTTTGATGCCGTTGACCAAAAAGCTGTTGTTTATATTAATAAACAAAAAGTCTATGAACATGTGGGAGGGTATTATCCTTTTTCAATTGATGTTACTTCTTATCTAAAAGACGAAAATGAAATAATCGTTCAAGTGACCGACCCAAGCAATCATAGTTATCCCGCATATGGAAAACAAAACACAAAACCGGGGGGAATTTGGTATACCCCCATTACCGGGATTTGGCAAACCGTTTGGCTTGAATCGGTTGCAGTTAATTACCTTCAAGATTTAATTATCACTCCAAACTTTGATGAAGGTGTAGTTGGTTTTCAATTAAAAGGAAATATTGAAGGAATAGGTTCTGTTAAGATTTTTTCTAATAAAAAATTAATCATCGAAAAGAAAATAAAAAGCTTGAATTTCCAAATCAATCTTCCCAATTTTATTCCTTGGACTATAGAAAAGCCCCATTTATACCAAGTAATAATCGAATTAAAAACGGATACTATTGAAAGTTATTTTGGAATGCGAAAAATCAGTATTGGTGACGGTCAATATGGAAAAGCGATATTTTTAAACAATCAAGAAATCTTCTTAAGTGGTGTGCTTGACCAAGGATATTACTCCGACGGTTTATATACTCCCGCCGTTGAACAGGCTTTTGTTGATGATATTTCCACAATGAAAGCCATGGGTTTTAATGTTTTAAGAAAACACGTGAAAATTGAACCGAGGCGATGGTATTATCATTGTGACCGATTAGGGATGTTAGTCTGGCAGGATATGGTCAGTGGAGGAAAATATTCACTTCCCAAAATGTCCCTTCTTCCCATCCTAGGAATTCAGACTTGTGATGATCAAAAAAAGTTAAAAATATTTGGAAGAGATTTAATTGAGGCCAAAGAATGCTTTTTTCAAGAAATAAAAGATACCGTATCTTTATTAATGAACTCACCTTCCGTCATAATCTGGACCATTTTTAACGAAGGTTGGGGACAATTTGAAAGTCAAAAAAATTATGATTTATTGAAATCAATGGATTCATCCCGTTTGATCGATTCCGCCAGTGGCTGGTTTGATCAAGGCGGTTGGGATTTTGCCAGTAAACATATTTATTTTAAGAAAATTAACTTTGAAAAAGATCAACGCCCAATTGTTTTAAGTGAATTTGGTGGCTATTCTCATAAAGTAGCCAATCATTCTTACCATTTAACCAAAGAATTTGGTTATCGAAAATTTCCAACTTTGGATGCTTTGCAACAAGCCGTTACAAAATTATACAATGATGAAATTATGCCGAAAATAAAAGAAGGCTTATGTGCAGCCATCTATACTCAATTAAGCGATATTGAAGAAGAAACCAACGGTTTAATCACTTATGACCGTGAAATTATCAAAGTCGACATTGAAAAATTAAAGCAGATTCATGAAAATATCGCAACTCAAATAGCAAAGAAGCACTCTTAATGGTGCTTCTTTCTTATTAGTTTGTCTGGATGTTTTTCATTATTATGATATAATAAAAAAGAGGTTTGTTTACAATATGAATCAGGTAAAAAAAGTTTTGTGCATTGGCGGAGCCAATGTCGATATCCAATTCCATTTGCGTTCTGAACTAATGTTAGGGACATCCAATCCCGTTTTCACAAAACATTCCTTTGGGGGAGTAGTAAGAAATGTCGGCGAAAACTTGGGTCGTTTAGGCGTTGCTGTCACCTTGTTTTCCATTGTTGGTGACGATGAATCGGGAAAAGCTTTATTAAAACATTCTAATCCTTTTATGAATGTTCTCGGCGTTGATTGTCTTAAACAAAAAAGCTCCGGTTGTTATTATGCCATCGTAAACAATGCAGGAAATATGGAAGTCGCTTTTGCGGACATGGATTTGTATGATGGTTTGGATGAGGTTTGGATTGATAATAAACTGCCTTTAATGTTTCCCTTTGATTACATCCTCGCGGATATGAACATCAAACAAGCAGGACTTAGCAAATTAATTTCCTGGTGCTTGGCCAACCATAAGTTTTTGGCAATTGTCGGGGTTTCGGGTCCCAAAATGCATAACCTACCCAATGACTTAAATAATGTTGATTTAATCGTCGTCAATCGCGATGAAACCCAAACTTACTTTAAAACCAATGAACAAGACATTAAAAAACTATGCTTATTATGGAAGCAAAAAAAGGTCGGAAGCGCGATTGTGACGGCAGGAAAAGACGGCATAGCCGGTTTTGATAAAAACAGTGAAGTTCAAATCTTCCCCATTCAAAAAGTTGACAAGATCGTTAATGTGACCGGAGCGGGTGATGCTTTTTGTGGAGGGGTTCTTTTTGGTTTAATCAATAATTATTCTTTCCCTTATGCCATTAAATTAGGAACCATTAATGCGAGCAAGACCATCCAAACGGAAGCAACCGTTCGTGATGATTTATCAAAAGAAAAACTTTTACAGGAGGAAAAACATGCTGAAAGAATTTAATCCGTTATTAGATATTAAAGATGAAATTAAACAGGCCTTAATAAACAACCACCCTGTGGTTGCCTTAGAATCAACCATCATATCCCATGGCATGCCCTACCCACAAAATGTGGAAATGGCCAAGAAGGTTGAACAGATTGTCCGCGAAAACGGCGCTCTTCCCGCAACAATTGCCATTATGGACGGAAAAATCAAAATTGGTTTAACCGAACAAGATTTAGAACGGCTGGCCTCTTCTTCCGACGTCATAAAAGTATCCAGAAGGGATTTAGCGAATGTTGTTGCTTTTAAAAAAATCGGAGCAACAACGGTTGCTTCCACAATGGTTTGTGCGGAAATGGCAGGCATTAAATTCTTTGTGACGGGAGGAATCGGAGGGGTTCATCGGGGTTTTGAAGAAACCATGGATGTCTCAGCCGATTTAGAAGAATTATCGAACACTAGTGTCACCGTCATTTGTGCGGGAGCAAAAGCGATTTTAGATTTACCTCGAACCATGGAATATTTAGAAACTAAGGGGGTAACGGTTATCGGTTATCAAACGAAGGTTCTTCCCGCCTTTTATACAAGACTTTCCAAGATTGAATTACCTCTTATGGTTTCTTATCCCAATGAAATTGCTTTAATTGTGAAAACAAAAGAACAACTTAATTTAAAAGGGGGAATCTTGGTTGTCAATCCGATTCCCAAAGAAGATTCACTCGATGAAGATTATATCAACGACATTATTTCTCAAGCCATCCAAGCAAGTAAAGAACAAGGCGTGTTAGGAAAAGATGTAACTCCTTTTTTACTGAAGACCATCGTTGAAAAAACGAAAGGTAAAAGTTTAAAGGCAAACTTAGCGCTAGTTTATAATAATGCGAAAATTGGTGCCTTAATTGCCAAAAACTATTTTCAAACCAAATAAAAAATGGTCCTCTAAATGAGGACCATTTTTTAATTACCTACATATTTCAAATTGTATAACCTTTTCCATAAAACATTTATAACCATCGCAACTGCTCCCCATTTAATAAGATTAAACAGCCCAAAAATGGTTAGTACTTGTTTAAAGGTCCAAAAATCTTGATGGTAAACAAGGGGAAGATTAATAAAATGATTGTATAAAACCATAAAAACCAAAGTAAACAAAACGCCGATTACCGAAGATAGGATAACTGAAAGAGATGACGGCTTTTTTTGGTTATTAAAATTACGAAACATGATGGCTCCCGGTAAAAGGAAACACATTGTTGCAATAAAATTAATACTTTCATCCAAGAAAAGAATTAAAGGAGCTGTCGAACTAGGTAAAAACACATGGATAAAATTGGTAAGTAAGGAGACAACGATAGCTGTTTTAAAGTCATACCATAACAGGACCATGAAAATAACTAAACCACTTAATTCGAGTTTTAAAAAGGGCGCTTGAGGAAAAATGGGAATACTCATCATCATGAGAACACTCGACATCGCAATTAATAAACTTAAAACGGCAATTTTTGTTGTCTGCTTCTCGTGTGTTTTCTGACGATGGCTTTTAATTATCAAAAAGGTAATCCCACAGTAAGCAAAGACAATTAAAAAATCAACCTTGGCGATATCACCAATCGGAAGGGGTTTCCCATCACTTAAAAAATCATAGGCAATCGCGTAAGATACCCCCAATAAAATGACAACAATAATTATTAAACTAATAATAATCGTTTTAGGAGTTCTCTTTTCGTGGCTTTGGATAATAGATAATATCACTAACAAACCGGCAATTAATAAGAAAAACAAAGAGGAGATTAATATTTCTTTAAAGTTTTCACTCCAAAAACTTAAAACAAGCATAATAAACCTTCTTTCTATAAAAAAATGCTCATGAAAAAACTTCATGAGCAAAAAATAACCAAAAATGGTTTCTTCTTCCATCTAGACTTTACTATCGGTATTGGAGTTTCACCAATTCATGCTTTTTCAAGCTCGCGGACTCTACCGCCGGTCGGGAATTTCACCCTGCCCTGAAGATTTTCACATTAACTATTATATGATAAAAATTACCATTTGTCAATTAACTACTTGGAAAATAAAACCTTTTCACTTTTGAACAATCTTATTAACACCCAAACCACCAGACTGATAAAGACGATGGAGGAAATGATAATTAATGAAAAATTCAGCAAACTGATTTCCATTGCCAGAAGGGCTTTTAACCCCAACGTACAATTATAAATAGGAATGAGGTAATGCCAAAAAGTGGAACTGATGGTTTCGTTAAACATCCCAAAAACCGGTATCATAATCGAGCCAAGGTAAAAAGGCATAGCCAAAGCGGTGGCTTCTTTTACGGTTTTCGCAATCGTTGAAGTAATTAATAAAATACCCGAAGCAAGCGCGGATAAAACCACTAAGATTAATAAAATTCCCAAATAATCCCAAACCGAATAACTTAAGTTTCCACTTTCAATTGCAAACATGGCTTTAGAAAAAGGAAGCGAAGCAATAATTCCCACAAATGACGATAACGCGGAGAAGATTGTTAAAACGGCAGTTGATATTATTTTCCCTAAAATTACTTTCGTCCTTGAGAGAGGGGCCATTAATAAAGTTGCTAAAGTTCCACGTTCTTTTTCTCCCGCAATCGCATCTGATCCAATGGATAATGCCCCCGCAAAAATAAAGGAGATAATCAACATTGGCAAAAGCATGGATAAAATTATCGCTCCAACTTCGCTTTCTTCAGCAAGGGATTGACTATCAAGGACAAATAAATTCGGGTCAATACTTAAGGCTTCTAAAAAATTATTTTGTTGAGCATTTATGATGATATTGATATAAGAATAAGTTATCGATGATTTACTATCGGATGAATCATAATAAATGAGGATTTCCGGATCCAACTCATTGGCAACATCGACATCAAAGTTTTCTGGATAAACAATAAGCGCATCAATAGTTCCTTCTTTAACTTGATCAATTAGCAAGTTTATTTCACCAACCAAAGATTCTTCCAAATCCACATGAAAGGCATTTTCATTACTAAAAGCAAAATCCAAAGAATCGGGAGCATTAATTACTTGAACAGAACCAATATACTCTTCCGTTTCACTCATTTCTGCTTCTAAGTTTTGTCCAATTAGAGCATAAATAACAAAAATAATGAGACCAGGAAGTAATAAAGACGTAAAAATCATTCTCGGAAAGCGGAAAATTTTATCCATTTCTTTTTTAAAGATTTTAAAAACATCATTCATGGCTGACCTCACTATAAATATGAAAAAATATTTCTTCGATATCTTTACCCGGATGGTTCATTAATAAAGTATCGACACGATCACAAAGTTGCATTTTTCCATCAATAATTATGCCAACACGGTCACACAGTTTTTCCACAAGATTCATGATATGAGTACTGATGATGATTGTTTTATTTTGTGATTTTAATTCCATTAAATAATCGGTAACGGTTTTAGCGGTAATGACATCCAGTCCGTTGGTTGGTTCATCAAAAATGATAATCTTCGGATCATGAACCAAAGAAATGACAATTGACACTTTTTGCTTCATCCCCGATGATAACTCGCCAATTTTTACTTCGGAAAACTTGGTAATCCCAAAGCGATCAAACAAATACTGCTTTCTTTTTTTGGTTGTTTCTTCATCGAGATGATACAGTTTCGCAAAAAAATCAAACAAGTAATTAGGTGTAAACTGTTCATCAAGTTTCAATTCGTTTGTTAAAAAAGCGATTGATTGCTTAATTTTCACCTCTTCTTTTATGTTAATTCCATCGACAACAATCTCACCTTGATCGGGCTTAATCAAGGTCGCAATACATCTTAGGGTGGTTGTTTTGCCGGCACCATTTGGACCCAACAAACCAAATATCTCCCCTTCGAAGGTTGAAAAAGAAAGATTGGAAACTGCGACTTTTAATTGTTTATTGGTTTGGTTAATCTTCATTTGTTTTTTTGATAAGTGAAATGTTTTGGTTAAGTTTCTTACAATAATCGTTTCTTGCATCTTAACACCTCTTGGATATTCTACTATACCCAAGAAAATATTGCAATGTTCGGTAAACGTTTTTTATCTTATTTCTATACATTAAAATTAATTTATTGTATAATAAATAAATATGAGGTAATACTTATGCGTATCCAAGAATCCGGTGAAAACTATTTAGAAACCATTTTAATTTTAAAATCAACCCAGCCCGAAGTCCATGCCATCGATATTGCCAATCACATGTCTTTTTCCAAACCAAGCATTAGTCGTGCTCTTGGCATCTTAAAAAAAGCCGGTTATATCAAAATTGATCGAAATGGGGCCATTGAACTAACCGCCTCCGGACAAAAAAAAGCTTCCAAAATTTATGAGCGCCACTTAACCATTACCAAATTTTTAGTTCAACTTGATGTCGATGTTGATTTGGCGGAGCAGGATGCTTGTAAAATCGAACATGTCATCAGTGAAGAAACATTTCAAGCCATAAAAAGACAGGTAAAGTAACATGACAAAAGTTGCCATTGCGAAATGCCATCAATATGAACTAGAACAAGTAAAAATAAAAATCGAAGAAACTCTTGAGCAAATAGGAGGACTAGAACAACTAATTCCTCAAAATGCCAAGGTGTTTTTAAAAATAAATGGTTTAGGACCCTTCCCACCAAATATGGGAATAACGACCCATCCTGTTTTTGTCCAAGCGGTAATTCAACTTGTGAAAACACGGACACCAAATATTGTAATTGGCGATAACCCCGCTACCAAAGAAATTCATCACGTTTTGAAAAAAAATGGAGTTTTCGATGTTATTGTTCAGGAGAATATCCCGATATTCAATGGTAAGAATTTAACAACCATCCAAAACCCCCAAGCAAAGATATATCAACATTTTGAAGTATCACAAGAAATGCTCGATGTTGATGTTTTGATAAACCTACCAAAATTAAAAACACACAGCTTAACCTATGTTACCATTGCCCAAAAAAATCTATTTGGTTTTATTTACGGTTTAAGCAAAGGTGGGTGGCATGTAAAAGCTAGCAATCCCCTCCAGTTTGGCGATGCACTCAACGATTTATACGGGGCCATTTTAAACCAATACAAGCATAAAACCATTATCAATATATGCGACGGCATCGTTGGTTTAGAAGGTGACGGTCCCTCTTCCGCGGGACATCCAAAACTCGCGGAAGTAATATTAACTTCTTTAGATGCCATCAGTTTAGACCGTGTCGCCGTTGAAATCATGCATTTAGACTCTGAAAAAGCTTTTGTTAATAAAATCGCCCATGAACGAGGATATGGCGAAGGCAATATAAAAAAGATCAATATTGTCGGAGAACCTTTAACATCATTTGCCAATTTGCGTTTTAATCCGCCCGAAAATGCTGTTAGCCAACTGGGTTTAAAACTGTTAAAAATAAAACCTTTAAGAAATTTCGTCCTTGAACTTCCGAAAATCGATCATTCTTTATGCATCAAATGCGGAGAATGTGCGCGCATTTGCCCACCTAAAGCCATGACCATCAAACCCGGAAAATTTCCGGAAGTTAAGAAAAACTTATGCATTCGTTGTTGGTGCTGTGCGGAAGTTTGTCCACAAAATGCCATTAAAAAAACAAAGCGTCCGTTAATCGGACGAGTATTCCTTAAAGATCGGATGTAAAAAAGAGCCTTTAAAAAGCTCTTTTTTTATACGATTTTACCTCTTAAATGCCAGCTAAAGGCTTTCTCAATTTGCACTGGAATAATTTTTCCAATGAGATTTTCTGAACCTTCAAAATTAACAAGTTTGTTGTGCTCGGTGTAGCCGCTTAGCAATTTATTGTTTTTTTCACTAAATCCCTCAACCAGCACATTAACAATTTGCCCTTCGAAACGCTTGTTTCCTTTTAAAAACCCTTCATTGATTAAAGCGTTTAAAGTCAAAAGACGTTGCTTTTTGGTTTTCGCATCCAATAAATCCTCATACTTGCTGGCTGGCGTTCCGTTACGCGGGGAAAAGATAAAGGTATATGCGCCTTCAAACTTAGCTTGTTTAACTAAATCCAAAGTTTCTTCAAAATCTTCATCTGTTTCGCCGGGAAATCCAACAATAATATCCGTTGTTAAAGAAAAATCAGGAATTAAAAATCGCAATTTGCCAATTTTATTCAAATATTCTTCTTTTGTGTATTTTCGATTCATTCTTTTAAGGATTTGATTGCTTCCTGATTGAACTGGTAAATGCAAATGCGGCATAATGTTTCCTCGTTTAGCCATGACAGCAATCGTTTCATCATCTAAATCGCGAGGATGAGAAGTAGTAAATCGAACCCGGGGAATCGACTTCTTGTTCAAATCATTTAACAAATCGGCAAAATGGTATTTTCGATCGACAAAATCATTGCCATAAGCATTGACGTTTTGACCAAGCAAAGTGACTTCTTGATAACCTTCACTTATCAATAAATCAACTTCTTCCAAAATATCTTCCGGTAAACGGGAACGTTCTTTCCCTCTTGTGTAAGGTACAATGCAATAAGTACAGAATTCATCACATCCATACATAATATTAACCCATGCTTTATAATTATGAGCCCGTTTGATCGGAACTTTTTCGACGATATCGCCTTCTAAAGAAAATACTTCAACAACTTTTTCTTTTGAAAAATAAGCATCATGCAAATATTGTCCAAGTTTATGAAGATTGTGCGTACCAAAAATAATATCAACTTGAGGATGTTTTTCCATCACCAATTGCACAACTCGCTCTTCTTGCGGCATGCATCCACATAGAACTAACAATAAATCCGGGCGATGACGCTTTAAACTTTTTAACCTGCCGATTTCACCAAAAACACGATTTTCAGCATTTTCGCGAATCGCGCAAGTATTTATTATAATAACATCAGCTTCGCTTTCATTTTCCGTGGGTTGGAATTGCAATAATTCGAGAATTCCCGCCATCTTTTCGCTATCAGCTAAATTCCCTTGGCACCCGAATGTTTCTAATAAATATTTCTTATTTTTTCCAAGGCCTTCTAGCTCTTCCGTCATTTGAAACGCTATTTGTTCAACTTCTTTGTTTAAGCGCTTGCGAGCATCATTGAGCGAAGGCTTGAAATATTTGCTATAATCTTTGTCCATGTTCTTCACCTTAGTATTAGTTATTATACTTGATTTTATCCTTTTTTGCAATTTATATCATAATAAAAAAGGGTGTTAACCCTTTAATCACTAATAAAACCATTTTCTTCTAAAAATTCCAGGATTTTGGTGACGGGGGTGGCTCCGCCCATGACATAATCATTGATTTCTTCTTCGTCGTCAAATCCCCAAGTGTTTAAACCGACGATTTCATATTTATCATTAATCAGCATACTGCCACTACTTCCATGGTGAATTACCGCATCATGGATAATAACCTCGTAATCAACAAAATCAATGCTTTGGTAAGCTAATATTTCTCCGGCCGTGATGATATTGTGCTTTCCTGAGGGGCTTCCAATAGAGAACACTAATTCACCGACTTTAGGATCAGCAGTCGCAAGCGGCATAACTTCCATTTCTTCCGTTGATTCAAATCTAAGAATTGCTAAATCATAGTCAGGATCATTTGCCAGCAAGACGGCGCTTGAGACATTGTTGTAAATGTCTTCAACCGTATAACGATGATTGTAGCTATCCGATAGAACGACAACATGATAATTTGTTAATAAATAATAACGATCATCAATGTTTTTTATAATAACGCCGCTGCCTGTTCCCTGAAGGGGACCGGGAATTTCGGTATTAAAAGCCTTGATGTAAGTTGTTGTTTTAATTTTTAAATTGGAATTTAAAACAACCGTGCTAATATAATTTAAAGTGTCGGTATCAATTTTCGGCTCAAATATATTATTAATGATGGAACAACCCGAAGCCATAAAAGCAATGGATAACAAAACGACAAGTTGTAAAATCTTTTTCATTTTTACCACCACTTGTTATTGCGAATCCGCTCATAAAACTCATCATCAATAATAGAATAACAGAAGACATCTCCTACCGTGCCGTCATAAAGTAAATAACCTTTTCTTCTTAATCCTTCATAGATTAAGTTAAGTTTTTCACATACTCGTTTTGATTGAAGATTGTTTGTGAAAGTGGTGCATTCAATTCGTTTTAAACCTAACGTATCAAAACCCCAAGCAATTATTTTCTTTGATGCTTCAACTGCAAACCCGTGTCCCCAATAAAAAGGGTTAATGGTGTATCCTAATTCCGCTTTATGGGACATAGTATAGGAATGCAATTCAATGGTGCCAATCATTTTATTGGTACTTTTTAACACAATGGCAAAAACCCCTAATTGTCCATATTTCTTTTTCCCTTGAAACATTTTGATGACCGCTTTTGTTTCCGCCGTCGAAACATGGGGTTGCCAACCAGCAGCGGGACCAACATAGGGTATTTTCGCATACTCAAACATGTCAAGATAATCACTATCTTCGATTTCGCGTAATACTAAACGATCAGTTGTTAAAATTGGAAGTTTGTTTTCCATAATTTTATCCTCTATTAATCGATAATTCGTATTGTTTTAATTTTGGTCGCTTTTTTAGTGTTTTCATTTATTTCCACAAGGATAGCCGAAAATTGCGTTTTTCCGGTTTCTTGAGGAGAAAATTTTTCAGCTCCGTTGCTTAAATAGCGATCCAAAATGATTCTTTTCTCAACCCCAATTACTCCATCTAACGGGCCGGTCATCCCTACATCGGTAATGAAAGCTGTTCCTTGATCAAGAAGGCGAGCGTCGTTAGTTTGCACATGGGTATGTGTTCCAAAAATGATTTGGATTTTCCCATCAAAATGATAACCAAAAGCTATTTTTTCACTGGTTGCTTCACCGTGAAAATCACATATATATATATCACTTTTTACATTATCGATTATTTCTTGAGCTTTTTTAAAAGGCGAGACGACTTCACCATTCATGAAAACTTGTCCAATTACCTGCATGACGGTAATGGTTATTTGGTTGTAATTAATACTCACATACCCGACACCCTTAGCTTCTTCACCAAAGTTAGCGGGACGAATGACATTCTTCGCTTCATCAATATATTTATAAATGCTTCGATTGCTAAAAGAATGGTTACCTAGAGTAATAACTTGCACACCTTGTTCGAGAAACCATTTGTAATGGCCTTCATTTAAACCTCTTCCATGTGTCGTGTTCTCACCATTGACGATTACAAAGTGGATTTTTTCGGTTTCTCGTAAAGCTTTTAAATTGTTTTCTAAGCTCTTTCGTCCTAGTTTTGAAAAGACATCACCGATAATTAAGACATTCATATTGAATCCAACCTTTCGTCAATTATATCATAGACCCGGAAGTTTCACAATAAAAGTTATGTTTTTTACATTTTAAAAACCCCATGCAAGCATGGGGTTTAACAATTATGTATCAATTTCCTTTTGGTACTTCGTTGTCTTTTCCACAATTAACAACAAATCACACTATTTCGCAATTTCATGAACTCTTGTTTCCCTGATTACCGTTACTTTAATGGTACCAGGGTAATTAACATTTCCTTCAACTTTCATCCGAATGTCACGAGCTAATTTATGTGCTTCTACATCATTGATTTCTTCTGGCTTAACAAGAATGCGAATTTCCCTTCCGGCTTGAATCGCATAAGCTTTATCGACACCTTTAAACTCGTTACAAATTTCTTCAAGCTTACTTAAACGTTTAATATAATTTTCAATTGATTCACTGCGTGCCCCTGGACGAGCGGCTGACATCGTATCGGCGGCCGCAACAAGTTGCGAGATAACCGAAGTTGGTTCAGCATCACCGTGGTGAGAAGCAATGGCATCAACGACAACCGGATTTTCACGGAATCGGTTTGCTAACTCAATTCCAATGTCAACATGGCTGCCTTCCATTTCATGATCAACAGCTTTTCCAATATCATGCAATAAGCCGGCTCTTCTAGCTAAAATCTCATTTGCTCCAATTTCGGCGGCCATTTTACCACTTAAAAAGGCCACTTCTAATGAATGTGCTAGAGCATTTTGACCATAACTGGTTCGGAATTTTAACCGACCGATTAACTTAACAATTTCAGGATGAACTTTTCCAATTCCTGTATCGAATACTGCTTTTTCACCGGTTTCTCTTAATTCCACATCTAATTCTTTTTTAAATTTACTTACTAATTCTTCAATTCTTGATGGCTGAATGCGACCATCAGAAATTAATGTTTCCATTGTTCTTCGAGCAATTTCTCTTCTAATGGGATCAAATGATGAGAGAACAACGGCTTCAGGGGTATCATCAATAATAATATCCACACCCGTAGAAGCTTCAATAGCGCGAATGTTTCGACCTTCACGGCCAATAATTCGACCTTTCATTTCATCGTTTGGTAGCGGGACTACCGAAACGGTTGTTTCACTGACGATTTCACCGGCATATTGTTGAATCGCATTTGCCAGTAGACATTGGGCTTTACGATTCACTTCAATTTTGGCTTTGTCTTCAGCATCTTTAATAATTTGGGCAACTTCCATTGTCATGTCTTCTTCAACACGTTCAATAATAATCTTTTTGGCATCTTCCACACTTAAGCCAGAAATTTCTAACAATTTCTTGTTTTGAGCTTCAATGAGTTCTTCCACTTTGCTGTATTGTTTGTCGAGATCGTTTTTTCTTTGTTCAACTTTTTGTTCTTTTTGATTCAAAGTGTCTTCGCGTTTATCAAGATTGGACATCCGATTATCCAAACGTTCTTCGCGTTGCGATAACTTTTGTTCTAACTCCGCTGTGGCTCGGCGTTTTTCTTTAATTTCACGTTCTACTTCTTGTTTTAAATTGCGGATTTCTTTTTCATTTTCCTGCTTTAATTTAAAAGTTTCTTGTTTAAACTCAATTAAAGCGCTTTTTCTGTTTTCTTCAGCAACTTTTTTTGCATCTTCAATTAACTTGGTTGCGGATTTTCCCGCTTTTTCATATTGTCTTTTAAAAACCAAGTAACCAATAGCAAGACCAATAACAACTAGCAAAAGGGAGACAACAACATAAATGGAGATTTGCCAAAAACCTTCAACTAACATTAGGGTTTTTTGCATTACTTTTATGTTCCTCCATAGTTTAATATATAATTATTACAATTATAGTCTACTTGCTTATTATACAATAAAAGGGCCTTAAGGTCAATGAAAATGTATAGTCAAATTAGGTAAGGTATGTTATAAATCTAAATGCAACACCAAAAAAAGTCGTTTGATTTTTTTGAATTGAAAAAGCCCATAGAAAGTCCTATAATTTAGTCACGATACAAAACTAAGGAGGTTCTATGGACCAATATAATTATAACCCATTTGCTCGTCATTTTGTAC
>JBFXGS010000006.1:0-30699 GCA_050177775.1 Bacilli bacterium
CAATACTACGAAGCCATTCAATTAAGCGTAATTCTAATTCAGTCATGAATCCCTCCTAGATGGTATTATTGTAATATGGACGAGGAGAAATGTAAAGAAAAAGTTCAAGTGGTTTCCCACTTGAACATCTTTATTTATCTTTCACAACTTCCACTAAAGAAGCAAGGGTTCCGGCCATTCCTTGAAGATTGGAAGGAACAATTATTTTTGTGGCTTGACCTTTAGCCATTTCCGCAAGAGCCTCATAAGCCTTAATCGTTAAAACAGCTTGATCAGCACCGGCGGCACGAATTAATTCGATACTTTTGGCTTTGGCGGTTTGTACTTCCAAAATGGCTTGGGCTTCACCAACGGCTTCCAAAACTTGGGCTTGCTTTCTTCCTTCAGCTTCATTAATTAAAGCTTGACGTTTAGCCTCAGCTTGCAAGATGGTTGATTCTTTAAAACCTTCAGCTTGTAAAATGGCGGAGCGTTTTTCTCCTTCGGCTCTTAAAATTGATTCGCGGCGTTCACGTTCGGCACGCATTTGTTTTTCCATAGCATCACGGATATCTTTTGGAGGTAAAATATTTTTTAGTTCAACACGGTTAACCTTGATTCCCCAAGGATCGGTTGCGATATCTAAAATGTCACGCATTCTAACATTAATAATATCACGGCTCGTTAAGGTTCCGTCTAAATCCAGTTCGCCGATGATGTTACGCAAAGTGGTTGCCGTCAATTTTTCAATGGCCATAAGGGGATTTTCAACGCCATAAGTATAGGCTTTGCCATCGGTAATCATAAAGAAGATGACGGTGTCGATTTGCATAGTAACATTATCTTTAGTAATAACAGGTTGCGGATCAAAGTCAATCACTTGTTCTTTTAAAGAAATCTTTTTCGCAATTCGATAAAAGAAAGGCACCAGGAAATGGAGTCCAGTTCCCCACGTTGTATAATATGTTCCTAAACGCTCAATAACATACGCATTGGCTTGAGAAACAATTTTGAAGCTGGAAGCGATAACAATTAAAATAATAAACAAGACAATTAATAGGGCGATTAGCCCTCCATTATTCGCTAAAATTAACAAATTCAACATTTTTATTCTCCTTTTTTATAACACTTCAACGTTATTGTTTCCACCAATTTTGGAAACAACTAATTTAATACCAACAATCGCATCAATTAAAACTTTTTCACCAACAACAAACGATAAATTATCATTGTTGACGGCCCGCCATAAATTGTTATCAACTTTTACTTCACCAATTTCATTCGGGACAATCGCTTGAGTAACAATTCCTACCATCCCAATCAACCGGTCAGAATTGGTTTTGATAATATCTTTTTGCATCATCTTCTTTGTTAAAGGGCGCGTTGCTAAAACTAAAATTATCGAGAGCACAATGAAAATAATTAATTGAACATACGGATTAGCAAATAACACTCCACAAATAATCGTAACGACCGAGCTTACACAAAACCAAATCGTTGTTAAGTTGCTTGTTTCGAGTTCCACAATTAACGTCACAACAAAAATCAAAACCCAGGAAATCATCATAATCCAGTCAATCGGTTCAAACACTCTAAGGAATAACATCAGCTAACCTCCTTATCGAAATAAACACGCAAAAACTTCTGCGAATTATCCCAATCGCAAGGGAATTTATACAGATTTTTCTTCATGAAATCCATTGGAAAATACTTTTGAATGTTATTAATAATGCTTTTTCCGTTGATTCGACCATAAGTCGGTTTAATGGAAATCGCATGCAAATCATTCTCGGTGTATTTTCCCATTGTTGCTTCTTCTTTGTTTAAAGCCTTGATTAATAAAATGTTCTTCGTTTTATCGTAACCAATTAAAGTTGTGAAGGCGGTTTTAAAATACGACGAAGCGACGGTGTTGAGAGTTATGTTTGTTTCATAAATCGAAACAAAGCCTTGTAAATTTTTGGAAAACCACTGAATATCCATACAATTCCTCCTTTCACTAATAGTATACAACACAATTCAAAAAAATCCAATAAAAATTTAAATAAATATTTTTGTTTGTTGCCACGATAAAAACAACAAAAACAATTGAAAAGCCGGGACAACTGTGGTATAATGCTATCCAGTTATCAAAGGAGACACTTTATGAGAAAACATTTTAGTCGCTATATAATTTTACTCATTGTTATTTTACTTCCACTGCTTGCCGCTTACCTAGTCGGCAGTTATGGCTATCATTCTGATAAATTCGGGCAAGGCGGATGGAAAACCGAATTTACTAACGACTACTTGAAGTTTGCTGATAAAGGAACGACCGAAGAACAAATCGATGAATTTTTAAAATTTGGTATTAACACCCAATATTTTAGTTTTGACGCAACACCAATTTACACAGTTCAAGCCCAAAACAATAATGGCGATGCTTTGTTTAAAATAAAAATTTTCCGTAGTTTATATATAACAACGGTTAGCAATGAAAAAGTAAATCGCGTTCAATACCTTTATTTTATTTATGACATTCAATACCTTCAATTGCGCGAAGAGTTTGGTGGCGACAGCGCTTTACAAAGAGAAATTGCTGATGCCGATGTTCCGGTTTTATCGGTCAATGTTTACGAAGTAAACACCGATGATACTTTAGGAACAAAAGATGCGGTTGCGAAAGTTGAATCTAAGTTAATCTATGATCAAGGCGCCGATGTCGATTACGTCAATGGTGAAAATCAAGATCCAAATGAAGATCCAATTACTGCTAATTTGAATTATATTTATGTTGGGTTTGACCCGGCCATCGATACTGATTGGTCAACAAAAACAAAAATTGAAATTGTGGCATCCGTTGAAGGGGTAACCGATAACGAAGGCGAAGATATTAAAACAACGGTTTTTGAAGAAGTCTTAACCAATTACGAATGTGATCCTGAGGCGGTTGACGATAGTAATTTTGTGGCAAGTTATCAACAAAAGCCAGAAAACATGGGATATGCTTCGTGGATGTTTTGGCATTACTTATGGTGGATTGGTTTAATTACATTTGTGGCATTTGGTTTTATAACCGGTTCTTTCTATGTTGTTTATTTGTCAGAAGAACAAAAGTGGCAACAATCTAAAAATTCAAAGAAAGTGAAAAAATAAGATTGCTTAGGCAATCTTATTTTATTGATAATTATGGAAACTAAAGAAATTGAACGCGCTTTGATTACCCGTTATCGGAATAAATTATATCGACCGTTTATTAAAGCTTTAAAACATTATGAAATGTTAAAAGAAAACGATGTAATTGGGGTTTGTATCTCGGGCGGAAAAGACAGCCTAACGCTTGCGAAACTTTTTCAAGAACTTTCGCGATTCAGCGATTTTCCGATTACTGTTAAATATTTAGTAATGAACCCAGGGTTTAACGAAGAAAATTTAACACAGCTTAAATTAAACGCCAAGAGCCTGGGAATTCCCATTATTATCAAAGACTCCGATGTTTTTAAAGTTGCTTATAATCATGGCGGGAATAACCCTTGTTATTTGTGTGCGCGAATGCGAAGAGGGTTCTTATACGAGTTTGCGAAAGAACAAGGATGTAATAAAATTGCTTTAGGGCACCATTTTAATGATGTTATTGAGACAACCATGTTAAATGTGCTTTATGCAGGGTGTTATAAAACGATGTTGCCGAAACTTCAATCGCAAAATTTCCCAGGTATGGAATTAATACGTCCCATGGTTTTCATCTTTGAAAAAGATATTGTTAATTTTATGAAATATATTGGAATTGAAGCCATGAGCTGTGGATGCAAAATCGCCAGCGGTCAACTCGACTCAAAGCGAAAAGAAATTAAAGCGTTAATTGCTGAAATGAAACTTAAAAATAAAGAAGTAGAAAAAAATATTTATCGAAGTAGTGAAAATGTCCATGTTGATACGGTTTTGGGCTGGAAAAAGAGCGGAAAAAGACATCATTTTCTAGACGAATACGAACAAATCAAGGACGACAATTCCGAGTAAAATTATTTGTCTTTTTAAAGTTAATATGCTATAATTGGAAAGAAAATTAAAGGAGGTCAGTATGGCAGAAAAAAAATATGTCTATATGTTCACTGAAACCGACGAAACAATGAAAAACCTTTGTGGTGGTAAAGGCGCCAACTTAGGAGGAATGACTAAGTTGGGTTTACCGATTCCTCAAGGATTTACCGTTACAACGGAGGCGTGTACATATTATTACAAAAACAAAGAACAATTATCGGACGACATCATTAAGGAAATTGAGGTTGCACTTGCGCACCTTGAAGTAATTACCCAAAAGCAATTTGGGAACCCCGAAAATCCGTTATTAGTGTCAGTCAGAAGCGGTGCACGAGTTTCCATGCCGGGAATGATGGACACCATCCTTAATTTAGGATTAAATGATGAAGTCGTGGCAGGACTGGCAAAAACAACCAACAATCCACGCTTTGCGTATGATTCTTATCGCCGCTTTATTCAAATGTATTCCGATGTTGTTATGGGCTTAGCAAAAAGTCGTTTTGAAGAAATCATTGACGAAATGAAACACGAACGCAAAATTGAACAAGATACGCAATTTAACGCTTCTGATTTCCAAGAAATGATTAATAAATTTAAAGTTTTTTATAAACAAGAATTAAAAGAAGAATTCCCAACCGATCCCAAAAAGCAATTGTTTGGTGCAATCAACGCTGTTTTCCGTTCTTGGGAAAACCCTCGCGCCAATTACTATCGAAAAATAAACAACATTCCTGCTGATTGGGGAACGGCGGTCAATGTTCAATCTATGGTTTATGGAAACATGGGCGAAACATCAGGAACCGGTGTGGCTTTCACGCGTAACCCGGCCACAGGAGAAAACAAAATTTATGGTGAGTATTTAATTAATGCTCAAGGCGAAGATGTAGTTGCCGGAGTTCGTACTCCTTCACCAATTGCCAAACTTCACGAAGACTTGCCTGAAGTATATCAACAATTCTTAGAAGTTGCGAAAAAGCTGGAATCCCATTTCAAAGATATGCAAGATATTGAATTTACCATTGAAAACGGGAAATTGTATTTATTGCAAACAAGAAACGGAAAGCGTACGGCTCAAGCCGCGTTACAAATCGCTGTTGATTTATTTGAAGAAGGCATGGTTACTAAAGAAAAAGCCATCATGCTTGTTCAACCAGAACAATTAGATACATTGCTACACCCTCAATTTGATCAAAAAGCTTTGAAAAGCGCCAAAAGGATTGGGGAAGGGTTGCCGGCATCACCGGGAGCAGCTTGTGGACAAGTTGTCTTCCATGTTGACGATGCGATTGCTTTAACGCAAAAGAAACAAAAAGTTGTATTAGTTCGCTTAGAAACTTCTCCGGAAGATATTGAAGGGATGCACGTTTCCGAAGGATTCTTAACGGCTCGCGGGGGAATGACTTCCCATGCGGCGGTTGTAGCTCGAGGAATGGGAAAATGTTGTGTATCCGGCTGCAAAGCTATGGAAATCAATGAAGAAGAAGGGTTCTTTAGATTGGGTGGACAAACCTTCAAAAAAGGTGATTGGATTTCTCTAGACGGTTCTACCGGAGCTGTATATGGTCAAAAAATTCCAACTGTTCCAGCCACAATTTCTGGTAATTTCCAAAAGTTTATGACATGGGCCGATGAAATTCGTCGCTTAAAAGTTCGTACAAACGCCGATACACCAACCGATGCAAAACAAGCTCGGGCTTTTGGCGCCGAAGGCATCGGGTTATGCCGTACCGAACACATGTTCTTTGATTCAACAAGAATCAAAGCAATGCGTGAAATGATTGTCGCGGATACCAAGGAACAAAGAGAACACGCGCTTGCCAAGTTATTACCAATGCAAAGAAGTGATTTTGAAGCTTTATATGAAGCGATGGAAAATTATCCTGTTACCGTTCGTTACCTTGATCCTCCTCTTCATGAATTCTTACCAACCGATGCTGATGATATTAAAGAATTAGCAAAAGAATTAAACGTTACCGAAGAAAAGCTTCATCAAAAGATAGCTAGTTTACACGAATTCAACCCAATGATGGGTCATCGTGGTTGTCGCTTGTCCATCTCTTATCCTGAGCTTGCGGAAATGCAAACAAGAGCCGTTATTGAGGCTTATGTTAATGTGAAAAAACGCAATCCCAACTACCAAGCTGTTCCAGAAATCATGATTCCACTGGTTGGAGATGAACGAGAACTTCGCTATGTTAAGGAAATCGTTATTCGGGTTGCGGATGAAATCTTAAAAGAAAATAAAATGTCCGTTGATTATAAAGTCGGAACCATGATTGAAATTCCAAGAGCGGCGTTGCGAGCTGACCACATTGCGAAAGAAGCGGATTTCTTTAGTTTTGGAACCAACGATTTAACACAAATGACGTTTGGATTTAGTCGTGATGATGCCGGATCATTCCTTCCACATTATTATGAAAAAAGAGTCCTTGAAAGCGATCCGTTTGCTCGATTAGATCAAGATGGCGTTGGAGCATTAGTAAAATTATCTTGTGACTTAGGAAGAAGCATTAAACCAAATCTTAAATTAGGAGTATGCGGAGAACACGGCGGTGAACCTTCATCGGTTGAATTCTTCCATCGAGTAGGGCTTGATTACGTTTCTTGCTCACCATTCCGAGTTCCAATTGCGCGTTTGGCGGCAGCTCAAGCGGTTGTAAAAGAAAAAAACATTAAAAAATAAAAACTGTTGACGTTTGTCATCAACAGTTTAGGTTGTGAGAAATCACAACCTTTTTTAGTATTCACAGTTTTTAGGAGTTCGTGGGTAAGGAAGGACGTCACGAATGTTTTCAACACCGGTAACATACATGACCAAGCGTTCAAAACCCAAACCAAAACCAGAGTGTTTTGTTCCGCCATATTTTCGTAAATCTAAGTACCACTCCATTTTCGATACGGGAACTTTTAATTCAAACATTTTTTTCATGAGAACGTCATAACGTTCTTCTCTTTGACTTCCCCCAACTAGTTCTCCTGAACCGGGAACAAGTAAATCCATTGCCGCAACCGTTCTTCCGTCTTCATTTAAACGCATGTAAAAAGCTTTAATTTCTTTGGGCCAATTTATTACAAAAACCGGAGCTTTAAAATGAACATCAGTTAAATATTTCTCGTGTTCCGTGGATAAATCATCGCCGTATTTGATTTTATTTTCAAATTGATGATTTTGCTTTTCCAAAATTTTAATGGCGTCAACATATTCACAACGGGAAATGTGGGAAGCAACTAAAGCTTCAAGCTGAGCCTTTTTTCCGAAAGCGACGAACTGATCAAAAAAGTCGAGTTCTTCTTTCGCGTTTTTTAGAATAAAACTAATGACATACTTAACCATATCTTCGACTAAGTTCATATCATCTTCTAATTCAGCAAAAGCCATTTCGGGTTCAATCATCCAAAATTCCGAAGCGTGCCTTGTCGTGTTGGAGTTTTCAGCCCGGAAAGTAGGACCAAAAGTATAAACGTTTTTAAAAGCCTGGGCAAAAGTTTCAGCTTCTAATTGTCCGGAAACCGTTAAATTGGTTTTCTTTCCAAAAAAGTCTTTGGAATAATCAACGGACCCGTCGCTTAGTTTTGGGAGTTTGTTTAAATCAAGGGTTGTAACTTGGAACATATCCCCGGCGCCTTCGGCATCACTGGCGGTAATGATCGGAGCATGAACATAAAGGAAATCTCGAGTACGGAAAAATTCATGAATGGCATAAGCTAATAAACTTCTGACCCGGAAAGTGGCATTAAATAAATTTGTTCGAGGTCGCAAGTGGGCTTGTTCTCTTAAAAACTCTTTCGAATGTCGTTTTGGTTGAATTGGAAAGTCTTCCGGAGAGTCGCCTTCCAAAATCATGGTTTCGGCTTTTAATTCATATGGTTGTTTGTTACTTGGGGTTAGGACAACTTTACCTAAAACAGTCAACGAGCAACCAACACGCCATTTTGCGGCTTCTTCGAAATTTGGAAGCAAACGATCATAGACGATTTGCAAGGTTGATAAAGTCGAACCGTCATTAAAACTAATAAAACCAAATTCTTTTTGACTTCGGTTTGTTCTAATCCATCCTTGAACCGTGACGGATTGGCCGGCGAGACTTTCAAAAGCCTCGGATAATTGACGCATACTAATTTTCATAAATCCTCCTATTAAATAAAAAAATCCTTAAGAAACTTAAGGACGAAAATTCCGCGGTACCACCTTTTTTCAGCAAACGCTGCGCTCGACATGACGGATAACGCGGTCAACGGTTAGTTCTACTTTATTCTTCTAACAACTCCGAGTGTTCTTTCACAATCGCCTATTAACGGGTTTCCACTATCTCCGTCTCACTGTAAAAAGAAAGGATTGCTACTTTTCTCTTCTGCGTTTCTTATTTGTTGTTAGTACTATAGCACGAAGTAAACGTTTTGTCAATAACGGTTTCTTTGCAAAAAAACAATAAACAAAAAACATTTATTATTTTTAAAAATTTGATATAATATTCAAAAAGGGGATTATATGTTTCTTCCAATCAATCGACAAGACATGATAAGCCGAGGGTGGGAACAAGTAGATTTTGTTCTTGTTACCGGCGATGCTTATATTGACCACCCATCTTTCGGTGCAGCCATAATTGCAAGGGTACTGGAAGCAATGGGCTTTTTAGTTGCTATCCTTCCACAACCCAATTGGCAAAAGCCCGACGAATTTCAACAGTTTGGAAAACCAAAACTGGGCTTTTTAATTACCGGGGGCAATATTGATTCCATCGTTAACCATTATGCCGTCAGCAAAAAAAGACGAGCCGAAGACCGTTATAGTGAGGGAGGAAAAATCGGAAAACGCCCTGACTATGCCACCAAAGTTTATTCGCAAATCATTCGGAAAATTTACCCCAAGGTTCCGATTATTTTAGGAGGAATCGAAGCGTCACTGAGGCGGTTAGCCCATTATGACTATTTGCAAAATCGCTTGTTTCCGTCCATTTTAATCGAATCTGAAGCGGATTTGATTGTTTATGGAATGGGCGAAGAAACAATTGTGGAAATTGCTGAAGCTTTAAAAAGTGGTTTAAACGTTTCCGATATCATCTATTTAAGAGGGACGGTTTGGAAAACAAATGATAAAAACCGTTTGCCCGAAGAAGCCATTAAACTTCCGACGTTTGATGAAGTCAAAAAAAGCAAAAGTGTTTTCGCTAGCAGCTTTAAAACGCAATATGATAATACCGATGCCATCGCTTCCAAACCATTAGTTGAAGAATATCAAAACGTGATGATTGTGCAAAACCAAGCCAGCTTGCCCATTTCACAAGAGCATTTTGATTGGGTTTACGAATTGCCATATGAACGAAATTACCATCCAAGTTATCAAGAAAAAGTTCCTGCCATTGAAGAAGTAAAATTCAGTTTAATTGCTAACCGCGGGTGTATGGGAAGTTGTTCTTTTTGTGCCCTTACTTTTCATCAAGGAAGTATCATCCAATCTAGAAGCAAGCAATCTTTAATTGAAGAAGCCAAAAAAATGACCGATGACCCGGAGTTTAAAGGATACATTCATGATGTGGGCGGACCAACGGCCAACTTTTACATTAAAGCTTGTAAGAAACAAGAAAAATTGGGCGCATGTGTCGATAAAAAGTGTTTGTCTCCAAGCAAATGTAAAAACCTCATCGTCAGCCATAAAGACTACTTAGAAGTATTAAGGAGTCTAAGAGAACTTCCGAAAGTTAAAAAAGTGTTTGTGAGAAGCGGAATCAGATATGATTATTTAATGTATGATCCCGATGATTCCTTTTTTAACGAATTAGTCGAACACCATATTTCCGGTCAATTAAAAGTCGCCCCGGAACACGTCAGCAATCATGTCCTAGATTATATGCAAAAACCTCACGTTGAACTATACAATCAATTTGTCAATAAATATCAAAAAATAAACGAAAAGCATCACAAAAACCAATTTTTGGTTCCTTATTTAATGAGTAGCCATCCCGGTAGCACCTTGGAAGATGCCATTGTTTTAGCCGAATATTTACACAAAAATCACATGAGAGTTGAACAAGTTCAAGATTTTTATCCAACCCCCGGAACCCTTTCAACTTGCATGTATTATACGGAACTGGACCCGAGAACGATGAAACCGGTTTATGTGGAAAAGAATCCCCACCGAAAAGCAATGCAAAGAGCTTTAATCCAATATCGTAACCCCAATAATATTCATTTGGTTGAGGAAGCTTTAAGATTATGCCGGCGCGAAGATTTAATTGGAACGAAGCCGACTTGTTTAATCAGAAATGAAAAATTCTTTAAAAAACCTTTGAAGGTGTGATATAATGAACAAAAAAGGAGCTGATGAAAATGGCATACAAAGCCCTCTATCGAACATATCGTCCGCAAAAATTTTCTGAAGTTATTGGTCAAGAAGCCATTGTTAGAACTTTGCAAAACGCTTTGGCAACCGGGAAAATAACCCATGCTTATTTATTCAGTGGTCCGCGGGGAACCGGAAAAACGACGGTCGCCCGTATTTTTGCAAAAGCTCTTAATTGTGATCACGCTCCAACAAGCGAACCATGCGGCGAATGTACATCATGTCGGGAAATTGCGGAATCTAACAACCCCGATGTTATCGAGATTGATGCCGCCAGTAATAATGGAGTTGACGAAATCAGGGACATTCGCGAGAAAGTAAAATTTCTTCCCGGAGGTTCAAAATATAAAATCTATATCATTGATGAAGTGCATATGCTCAGTCAAGGAGCTTTCAACGCCTTATTAAAAACTTTGGAAGAACCGCCCAAGCATGTCATTTTTATTCTGGCAACAACTGAGCCATATAAAGTAATTCCCACCATTTTATCAAGGTGCCAACGCTATGATTTTAAATCATTGTCAGTCAAGGAAATTAAAGAACAATTAGAAAAAGTAGCAAAAACCGAGCATTTAAAAATTTCCGATGAAGCTCTAATTGCTATTGCCGAAAGTGCCGAAGGCGGAATGCGCGATGCTTTCAGCTATATGGATCAAGCCGCATCGTTCGCTGATGATGAAATTACTATTGATGATGTGAATTCCGTAACCGGGAATTTAAATTACGATAAAACCATTGAACTAGCCCAATACTTAGAAAGCAGCAATATCAATCTCGCCTTAACAACCATCAACGATTTATTAGCAGCGGGGAAAGAAATCTCCAAAATTGTCAATAGTATTTTACAATTTTACCGCGATCTTTTACTGTTTAAAAATGTTGATATTTCCACAACCTCTAAATATATTTATGAAAAGCCCGCTTTTCGCGAACTTGCCAAAAACATTAATGAAGCCAAAATATTCTATTACGTTGATGCCATTAGTGATGTTCAGGCGAAGATAAAAACCAGCATCACCCCCCACATTTATCTTGAAGTTGCCATTATAAAGATGATTAATATTCGTGATGAAGATTTAGATTTAATCAAAAGACTTAAATTGATTGAAGAGGAAATGGGAAAACTCAAACAGGGAGGTTTAGTTAGCACCGGGAATGAAGAACCGGTTAATAATGAAAAAATCAATGACATCGATTATCGTTTGAGCCGGGTTGTCCAAGAATTAAGCAAACTTGAGTTACACAAATTAAGTGAACGCGTCTTGTTGCTTGAAAGCAATAAACAAGAACCCGGGGTTAACAACGATAAGCAAAGCGAAGCAGCAATAATTTTACAAGCCAATTTTGAAGAACTGAAAAAACAAATAAACGACTATCAAAAGCAAATTGACGAACGATTGGGAAAAGCAACGCCAATGCCATCGGTTGATGCAAAAACCATGATGTCCTTTGTTCAAGAAGAATTAAAACCAATTCACCTTGAAATATCCCAGTTAAAAGAGAGCCTTAACAAACTTAAACTTCAACCGGAATTAACAAGGGAAACTTCGCTTCAACCAAAAACTAATAATCAAACCATTCAGGAGCAACTTGCGGTTTTAGAAAACAAAGTTTACAAATTAATGACCAATATGTTGGCAACAACGACGGCCAAAAAACCAAAACAAAAAGCATCAGAAGGACAAATTGTCCTATTTGGTAACGAAGTAACCGAATTAGAAACTTTTGAAAAGCCAATTAAAACGCAATTTGATTTTGAAGAATATCAAAAAACACCAATTGAAAAAGAGATTTCCCAAGCTTTAACAGAAAACGACCAACAGAGCGAGCCCGAAAAAGAACTGATAAAAGAAGAGCCAATAATCATTAATGAAACCCGGCCACTTCATGTAAAGAACGATAAACCATTATTTGAACAACCAAAAGTGATCAAACCAGAAGAAAAGCCGGGTGTGAAAGAATTAACAGTAACCGATTTTACCGAAGTCGAAACAAAGAACGTTCAAACAACGATTATTGAAAATCAAGAAATAATTGATCGTCCCCACTCACAATTAGTGCGAAAATTAAATCCGGAAAAGCAAGAAATTGAGCACATGACCGTCAAAGATCTTGATGAATCGAAACCAAAACCCGCGGTTGTGGAAAAACCAAAACCCGAGCCAGAACCAATCATTAAACCGATTGAGCATGAAGAAGTAAAACCACAGTTATCAATTGCGAAAACAATTGAAAAAATATTGCACGAAAGCCGAAATGAAACAGCTAGAAACGATCGACCGCGCGTTCAAAAACTTTGGGAAACAATCGGGAAGAGTGTTAACGCCGAACAAAGAATTATATCCGACTTGTTACAAGAAGGAATTATCGTGGCTGTTGGTGAAAAAGCGATTGTCATTGTTTATCCAAATGCGGCATTATGCAATCAGGTCATGAGACCGAAATTTAAAAAAGACGCCTTAAGAATTGTCTATAATTGTTTGGGAGATACCTATGATTATCTTGCCATTCCTGATTATTTGTGGAAAGAAAAACGAAACGAATATGTCGGACAATATAATATAGGAACCAGTTTGCCGGTTTTGACAGAAATTGATGATCCAAGTTTGATGTTTGATGAAAGCACCGACGAATTAGAAGGTATGGATAAAAAAATAGATCAAGTCAAATCGTTGTTTGGCGAAGATTTTGTGAAAGTTGAATAAGGAGAGACTATGAATCAACAAGCACTATTAAAAAAAGTAAAAAAAATGCAAGAGGAAATGATTGAAACACAAAAATCAATTGAACAAACCTCTTTTTATGCATCTGCCGGAGGAGTTGTCAATGTCGAAGTAAAAGGAACAAAAGAACTTGTGAAAGTCAATATTGAAGAAGGCTTTGAAGTTGAAGCTCCCGAAGACTTAGAAATGCTAAGCGACATGGTTGTTGCCGCATGCAACCAAGCATATAAAGAAATTGAAAAAGTTACGAAAGAAAAAATGGGAAAATATAACGAAATGCTTGGTGGTTTTGGCGGGCTTTTCTAATATGAAATACCCGTTAGCTTTACAAAAATTGATTGAAAGCTTTCAGTTATATCCGGGAATTGGTCCTAAAACGGCAGAACGGTTAGCTTTTTTCACATTTATGAAATTAAAAGACGAGGAAGTTGCGAAGTTTTCTCAAAACTTAATCCAAGTAAAAAAAGACATTCATTATTGTGAAAACTGTGGTTCATTAACCGAAAACCAAATTTGTGATGTTTGCCAAGACCAATCCCGAGAACCCAAACTTTTAATTGTAGAAACAAGCAAAGAAGTAATTGCTTTTGAAAAAACCGAGCAACATCGGGGAAAATACCACGTTCTTAACGGCTTGATTTCCCCATTAAAAGGAATATCACCGGATAACATCAATGTATCAGGGTTATTAAAGAGACTCGAAAGTGAAAAAATCACGGAAGTAATCATTGCTACTAACGCAAACATTGAAGGAGAAATGACCGCCCTTTATCTAAAAAAGCTTTTAGCATCAACCACAATTCGTGTTTTTCGCATAGGTTATGGACTTCCAGCGGGTGGAGATGTTGAATATGCCGACGAAATAACTTTAATAAAAGCACTTGAAGGTCGCAAAGAAATGTAGTATAATAAACTAACTTCATAAAAGAGGAGAAAAAATGGATTTTGTAAAGGACTTATTCACGAAAGGTGATGCGATTGTTGGCCCAATTTTAGACCCTATTGTTGCTAAAATTGTTGCCTTTTTATCGAATACAGGTATCACTGCCCTCGCTGTGATATTATTGTTTGTGGCTCTTTTAGTCCTTGTTGGATTATTTGGATGGTTAAAAAAGGCACCAAAATTTTTCTTGTTCATTGTGGTTTTATTTGGAATTGTTGTTGGCGCTTGGTTTTTATTTGGTAAATAACATGATAATGACGAAGAACTGCGTAAGCGGTTCTTTTTATTATTTAAGGAAATTTTTGGTAAACCAAAATTTCTCATAGAAAAACTTACCAAACTCTTTTTATTTTAAAGGGGGGAATTTTCATCGTTTTGATAAATAACCTTTTACTTTATTAAACTAACGTGATAAAATTAATAAGTAATACGCTACTAAAAGGAGTCGCAAATGGAAAAAGCAAACACAAATATGACGGAAACAAGGAGCAAAACAATTCACCAAAGCGTGGATGTTCGTTTGCAAAATCTAACGAAAGAATTTGCTGAAAAAAACGGCAAAAAAACGATTGCTGTTGATGATTTCTCGGTGATTATTCCAGCGGGGAAACTCATCGGGTTGTTAGGTCCATCGGGCTGTGGTAAATCAACAACCCTTTATATGATTGCCGGTTTACACAAACCAACCGCGGGAACAATCTTCTTTGGAGATGAGGATGTCACTAACATGCCTCCTGAAAAAAGAGGAATCGGCTTGGTATTCCAAAATTATGCCCTCTATCCCCATTTTACTGTTCGTCAAAACATTATGTTCCCGCTTGAAAATTTAAAAGTTCCGAAAGAAGAAGCGTTAAAATTAGCTCAAGAAATGGCAGAATTGGTTCACATCGGTGATTTAATGGATCGAAAGCCCAATCAATTAAGTGGAGGCCAGCAACAACGAGTAGCCATTGCCAGGGCGCTTGTGAAAAAACCACGAGTCCTTCTTTTAGATGAACCACTATCTAATCTTGATGCTCGCCTTCGTTTGCAGACAAGAGAAGAAATAAAAAGAATTCAACGAGAAACCGGGATTACTACCATCTTTGTTACTCACGATCAAGAAGAAGCCATGAGCATTTCAGATGAGATTGTTGTTATGAACTTTGGTGTTAGGCAACAAATGAATCACCCCCAAGCTGTTTACGATGAACCAATAAATATGTTTGTTGCCAAGTTTTTAGGAAATCCTCCCATCAATATTGTTCCTGCAAAAATGACGGATGGACAACTGTTACTTCAAGACGGAACACTTTTGGAAAAAGGGTTAGATATTCCAAACCAAGAAGTTTTAGTTGGATTAAGACCGGAATATTTTAAAATAACGCAAACAGGGAAAATATCAGCAAAAATCGAACTAATCGAACATATCGGTCGCGACACCATGATTATTTGCCAATTAATGAATTCCCAAAGCACGATTCGAGTGATTGTTCCAAGCAGTAAATATTTAGAATTAAATCAAGAAATAAAACTAAATGTAACTAAACTCTTTGTCTTTAATAAAGAAACAGGCGAGAGGTACATATAATGCTAGAATATAAGAGGGATGGGTGGAAAGCCGCGACGGCATTAGCCCCGATGTTGCTTCTCATGTCAGTTTTTACTTTCTGGCCAATCATTAATTCCATTATCATGGCCTTCTTAGAAGATTATTCTTTTGGAGGAATGATGAGTCACACCTATGCCAGAATAATTGGTGGTGGGACCTACAACGGAATAGGATTCGATAATTTTATTCAGGTTTTTAGTGAAAAAGACTTTTGGACAGCATTAAAAAACACCAGCGTCATGGTTTTTATTTCTGTACCTTTGACGGTAATAATCGGATTAGCTATTGCCGTTGGATTGAATGCTACCAAAAAATTACAAAGTTTTTTTCAAACCGTCTTCTTTTTACCTTATGTAACAAACACCATCGCTTTAGGTTTAGTTTTTGGTTCAGTATTTCACATTGAATATGGTTTAATTAATAAATTGTTTGGGACCATCGGCCTTTCATGGGTTAACCATGGCGCTACTTGGTGGCGAGCAATGATCGTATTAATGGTTTATACGGTTTGGAACGGCTTAGCTTTTAAAATCATTGTTTTCTTGTCAGGAATGCAAAGTATTGATAAACAATATTATCAAGCCGCGCAAATTGATTCAACCCCAAGGTGGCGTGTTTTCACAAAAATTACAGTTCCACTTCTTTCGCCAATGATTTTATATATTACGATTACTTCTTTTATTGGCGCCTTTAAAGCTTATTCTTCCGTTATTGCCATCTTCGGAACGGGCGATTATGGTCCCGTCGGCGATGAAAAAATGATGATAACTTTAGTTGGTTATATCTATGATAAAATGTGGCAAAGCGGAACGCCGTTTGGGGTTGGTTCTGCCGGATCACTCATCTTGTTTGTTATCATTTTATTGATTACTTTTGCTCAATTCCAAGTGAGCAAAAAGAGAGTACATTATTAGGAGGTAAGCAATGGATAAAGAATTATATTTAGACAAAGAAGCCTTGCGTACCTTTAAAATAAAACGAACCATCGGAAACATCTTCCAATATGGATTCTTAATTTTAATGGCTTTATTTATTATTATTCCTTTTTATTGGATGTTAATTAGTTCAGTAAAGGAAACTTGGGAAATTACTTCACCCCAATTAACCCTCTTGCCCCAAAACTTATCAACAAGAACCGTGGCTTGGCCGTGGGACTGGGCTTGGGAAAACTATACCAAATTATTTCTTGGTATCAAAAACGACAGTGGGGTTGGAAGTGAATGGACTTTTCAACCAATGCCGTTTGGATGGATGTTCTTAAACACCATTATCGTTGGCGCCTTTACAACTATTGGCATGGTTGTAACGGTTGTCTTATCGGCCTTTGCCTTTTCAAGACTGAATTTTAAAGGACGAGATTTGTTGTTCTCTGTTTTACTGGCAACGATGATGATTCCCGGCGAAGTCTTTGTTATTACCAATTATATGACCATTGCTCAATGGGGTTGGGTTAGAACCGATAATCACTTGCAAAACTATATGGCGTTAATATTGCCGTTTATTACCAGCGTCTTTTATACTTTCTTCTTAAGACAAACATTCAAACAAATTCCTAACGAACTATATTTGGCCGCCAAAGTCGACGGAACCACCGACTTTAAATATTTGTTGAAAGTCATGATTCCGATGGCCAAAGCCACTTTAACAACCATCATCATCTTAAGCATGATCGGCACGTGGAATGCTTACATTTGGCCTTCGTTTGTAACGAATGCGGAAAACCGCAATCATTTGTTGGTAAGTAACGGGTTAATTGTCGGTTTGGCGGGAGCTGTCGAATCAACAGGACCCAATTCCATTTTGAACTTACAAATGGCCGCCTCGACCCTAGTTACCGTTCCATTATTGATCGTCTTCTTTGTGTTTAAAAAACACATCATGCGCGGAGTATCCCGCAGTGGCATTAAAGGTTAGATAACCAAAGCAATAGCTTAGTTATAGATAAAAGAAAGGAAACAAAAATGAAAAAAAGTTTAATTTTATTGGTGCTTCTCTTTGGCGTTTTTATGTTCGCTGGATGTAAGCAAAATACAAGAACGCCGGAAGGATTTACCGTTTTGTCAGTCGAAGACATTGCTGACAAAGAAATCACTATTAAATTTGTAGTGCGTTCGGGCGTTATATCGGCAGCACTAGTTGACTTAGTTGCCGACTTTAAAGCCGTTTATCCTAAAATTACGGTTGATGTTGAAGCCCTTTCGGGTAATTATGATTTACTTCGTTCAACAACCATGATTGATATTAATGCAAAACAAGCTCCGGATTTAGTAATTGGTTACCCAGATCATTTTGCTGAATACTATGCTGCTGGAGCGTTGGTTAATCTTACTCGTTTCATCGAAGATGATGAAGTAGGATATACAGAAGCGGAAATGAGCGATTTCCTAGAAACTTATTTAAAAGAAAACCGCGGGTTTAATGAAGAAAACCCAGAATACATTTATGGGTTGCCTTTTAATAAATCAACCGAAGTTTTAGTTTATAACAAGACTTTCTTTGAGGAATTATATGGTGAAACGTGGGAAACAAAAATTCCTAAAACTTGGCAAGAATTAGAAACAATTGGCGCGGATATCATTACAAGAGTTGCGAATAAAGAAGCCGATGATATTTTCGTACAATCAATTGACCCAATCACCCAAGTTAAGACATACTTAAAGATGTCAGATTACGTCACCGCTGATAAGTTTATTCCGCTTGGTTATGACTCAGCCGACAATGCTTTCATTACTTTGACGCGCCAATTTGGTGCTGCTTATACAGAACGTCTTGATGTTGAACATGGTTATGTGCGTTTTAACAATCAACAAGCTAAAGATGCGATGACTTATTTTAGTGGATTAAGAGAAGATGGTGTTTTTGGAACATCGGCTTTATATGGCTTAGATTATATGTCCGATGCCTTTATGCTTATTCAAAGTGTTATGACAATTGGATCAAGTGCTGGGGTTGGTTACAACGCTGATACAAAATCGCAATTCTCTTATGAATTAGGCGTAGCGCCAATTCCTTATTATGCTGCCGATAAAAAATATGTCATCCAACAAGGAACAAACATCGCGATGCTTAACCAAAACACCGACGAACAAAAGCTAGCGGCATGGTTGTTTGTGAAATTCTTAATGCAACCGGAACAAACAGCCCAATTTGCGATGGCAACCGGTGGATATTTACCAGTTCGTAAATCCGCTTATGAAACAACGGAATATGCCGAATACTTAACAAATCCAACGGATGACAAAGTTCATTATTCAAAAGCAGCCAATGTTGCTTTAAATGATTATATTGATCAAGAATATATTTTCTTCGTCGATGACGCTTTTGTTGGTTCAGCGGCGATTCGCAGTGAAGCTGGTAAAATCTTTAATGATATTATGGCCGGTGAAGCCATTGAAGCGCGTATTGTTGAAGCATACAGCACATTAAGACCATACGTTGAACCAAGCAATTAACCATTTCAAGGGTGAAGAATGAAAAAGCAATTAATTAATAGATGGCTATTGGTTTTAGTAATCTTCTTTATAAGTTTTGGAGTGGTTGGTTGTAAAACTGATGATGATGACGATATCATTACGGTTGAAGACTTAACGACCAAATATACGGATGAATTAAAACTAACAGCTGATTATTCAGCCAAAGACTTTCTTACAAAAGGCATTGGCGAAGTTACTCTTCTTCGTGTTGTCGATGGTGACACCGCTCATTTTCTAAACGATGACGGTGAAACAATAAAAATACGTTTTTTAAACGTGAATACGCCCGAATCAACCGGCTTGATTGCTCCTTGGGGCAAAAAAGCCAGTTCATATACCAAATTAAAATTAAGGGATGCGGTTGAAATTGTTTTAGAATCAGAAGTTGTCGGCCAAGCTGCCGAGCTTGATTCCACGGGAAGCCGTCACTTAGGGTATGTTTGGTATCGACCAACCCCTCAAGATGATCTTCGCTTATTGAATTTAGAAATAGTCGAACAATGTTTTTCGTATTTTACCGGTGACCCGGAAACAAAATATGGCGAAACATTCAACGAAGCTTTTTTAGAGGCCTATGCCACGAATTTGCGCGTCTTTGGAGAAACCGATCCCGACTTTAGTTATTCAACAACGGTAAGCGAAATCACCATTGCGGAATTACGAAATAATTATTCCAGTTATTCAACGGGATCCCGTTTAAAGATGACGGTCCGTGTGGTTAGATTAATTGGCAACAGTTTGTTTGTTGAGGATTTAGAGCCTACCCTTAATGAAGACACCAATATTTCTACAAAAGCCGCCATCTTCATGTATCACTCTTTTGTCAGCGGACTTGGTAATTATCGCCCGGGCTATATTATTTCATTTGAATGCCAAGCATCCGACGATGAAACTTATGGAGCCCAACTTGTTAATCCGAAGAGTTTAAGAACAGTATCAAAAACCAGCGAATTTACGATTGCGGAAATTGGCAGTGAAGTAACTTCTCTAAAAGATTATGAAGGCTTTGTGGTGAAAGTATTTGGGTTTAAGGTAACAAGAGTCGGAAAAGAGTCCGATGTTGGAGCTTTCACCATTTATGGAACCATGCGAAATGGCGCAGAACTAATGGTGCGAATCGATTCCGACACATCGCCTAAATTGCCGTTTGATTTTCCACAAATCGGCGCTCGTTATGATGTAATTGGGGGAGTAAGCAAGTATGTTAATGCTTATGAAAACAATTCGGTCCATTATCAATTAAAACTCGGTAATTTAACCGAAGAAACATTTAATGATTTCGTTTTAAGCGAAAATCAAAACTAACAAGTCAAAAGAAATAGGAGGAAATAACTTATGACTTTTCTTAAAAATAATGTCAAAAAAATAGCTGGGCTATTGTTTGCATTATTATTGGGCTTTTCTTTAACTGCTTGCAACGATAAAGAAGACACTCAAAAAGTACAAGAAGGTTTAGCATCGATTGCCGTAGGAAACTTAAATAATTTAACGGAATCGTTTGAATTAAGAGCAACCACCATTCAACATGATTTACCGATTACTTGGGAAGTTGAATGTACTGATGGCTCCGCCAAAATCGAAACCATTAATAGTAAAATTATGGTCACTATTACCAGAAGTGAATATTCGGAAGACGCCAACAAAGTACAAAACAACCCATGGGGCGAAGCCAAATTAAAAGCAACGGTCACCGTTGGCAAACAATCTTCAACCCGTGATTGGGATATGTTCATTAAACCGGGAGATAAACCAGCGGAAGCGCTGATGAGCCTTGCGACCATCAAAGCGGCAACGATGGTAAAAGATTCTCCGGTTTTAACGGAAGCAACGGTCTTCTATGTAAAATCAGATGGCTATATGGTCATTGATGAAACAGATACAATGTTTGTTTATACCGAAAGCGCTCCGGCTTCCACAATCGTTCCCGGTGCCGTTGTGCAAATTTCCGGCAAAAAAGACATCTATTATTCGATGCCCCAAATTGCTTCTCCTATAACGACGATTGTTACCGCAGCCCCGGCCGCTGGATTTGATTATTCGGTTGCTACGGTTGAAGACATTGACGATATTGAAGCTAAATTAGCAACGGATCCTCTAAACTTTACAAGACTGTACAAAGCAACCGGAACCATTGTTGCCGTTGATGTTTATTCATGCAAATTTGCTCTTAAAGATCCAGTTACCAATGGCATGCTTTATATTCATTATTCATCAAATGCGAATGCTTTGACCGAAGTTCAAGCTAAAGTTGGTGATTATGTCAGTATGGTCCTTCTTGCTTACGAATTTCATTCTTCTTATAAAGTGTGGAGATACATGGCCATTGCCGGAACGATCGTTGATGCTGAAGAACCGGTCTTAACCGATCAAGAAATTGTTGACAACAGTAAAACAGAATTAACAGCAAGCTTTAATAATAAATCCTATGCCTTTGATTTAGTTTTACCGGCAACCGCAACAGCGGGAGCAACATTAATTTGGTCTTCAAGCAACACGGCCGTTATTGCCAATGATGGTAAGTTTACCATGCCAGCGGCAGATACGACGATTACTTTAACCGTTACGGTTACTTCCAATGCTGTCAGTGAAAATTTAGCCTTAACCGTTACTGCCAAACATGTTGCAAAACAAACTGTCAGCGAAGTTATTACCGCATTAAATACCGCCGCCGCAGCTGGAAATGCGCTTGATTTTGTTATGTTTGAAGGAATCATTGTTGGTGCCGATAAGAGCGGTTATTACTATGTCGCTGATGCCAATGCTGCCATTTATGTTCGCCAAAAATTGTCGGCTGACAGCCTGAAAGTTGGCGATTCGGTCCGCGTTATTGGAAAAGCACAAGTATACCTAAACACTAATAAAGAATACACACGACAAGTAAGTGGAAATTATAAAGTTGTAAAACTAGATGAATTGACTCATGATTGCCCACTAACCCTTACCGATGTTGCCTTAACCGATTTTGATTTCACAATCACAACGACTAATTTCTTAACAGCTGTTCCGGCTGAAGAATTATATGGAAAATTAGTTCGCTTTGATTTATATGTCATCAAAGTTGTTGATGGATCATATACCGATTATTATCTAGCTGAATCATTAGAAACCGGCGCAGCCAAAATTAAGGTTCATTACAACTCGGTTGATTTAACCGAAATTGATGCGGTGGTCGGAACAAAAGTTAAAGTAACAGGCATTATTTATAACTATGTTATTGCGACAGGTTGGGCCCTGGGATTCTTAGGTCGCGATGGCGACATTGAAATTCCTGCGACTTTATCAGAAACTGAAAAAATCGCAATTGCAAAAACAGAAATCGATGCGATTGTAAAAGAAAACGACAACGTTACCGCTAATTTAGGATTTATCACCGATACGGCCAAAGCCGCTATTCTTGGTGCAAAATACACTTGGACAACTGATGATTTAGTTACATTAACGGCTGCCGGAGTATTTACTGCTCCTGTTGCTGACAAAGTAGTTAAAATCACGGTTAGTTTGTTCTTAGATGGCAATGTTGCCGGAACAGCCAACCAAGTATGGGACATCAATGTGAATGCAAAAGCGATTGTTGTGAAAACATCAACCGTCATTATCAGCCAAGCCTATGGCGGTGGCGGTAACTCAGGAGCGACTTTAAAAACCGACTTTATTGAGTTATACAACACAACTGATCAAGCGATTGATTTAAGTGGTTGGATGGTGTTCTATGCATCAAAAACGGGTGATTTCAAAAACCAAGCCGATTTTACTTATGGAGTATCGGTTCCTCTTTCGGGATCGATTGCTGCCCACAGTTTCTATTTGATTAAGTGTGCTGATGGCGCTGGTGGAACAGTCGATTTACCAACCCCGGATGCCCCAATTCCAACCTTATTAATTGCCATGGGTGGAGATGGATTTAAAATCGCATTATGCAATTCAACGGTTGTACCAACCGCTGTGGATGGCGAAAATGTTGTCGATTTTGTGGGAGCAAGTTCAACCGCTTCATTATATGAAGGCGAAGGCCCTGCCCCAGCGCCAAGCAACACGTTAGCAATCGTGCGCGCAACCCTTACGGATACTGATGACAATGCCGCTGACTTTGTAACGGCAGCACCAAATCCAAGAAATTCCGCATCCCCGGCCCAATAAAAATTAAACATTAAGTCCAAGCCTGAAAAAGGATTGGACTTTTTTGTTGTTTTAACATCCTTAAATATGATAAAATAAAAAGAGAGGTAAAGATATGGAATTTAGAAAGTGGTATAATCGCGACATAAAAACTTCATTGCTTGGTTTTGGGGCAATGCGCTTAAAAACCATTAATGGAGAAATTGATGAAGAAAAAGGGTTGGCTTTGTTTGATTATGCTTTTGCCCATGGAGTTAATTATTATGATACGGCGATGCCATACACCGAAGGGAAAAATGAAACTTTTGTTGGAAAAGCCTTAAAAAGATATCCGCGAGAATCATATTATTTGGCATCAAAACTTTCCTTTGGAATGGTAAAATCAAAAGAAGAAGTCTTAAACTTTATTGACCGTCAACTTGCCATATTGCAAACACCCTATTTAGATATGTACCTGCTTCATGCTTTAAGTAAAGATAAAGTAAAACTAATCAAAGAATGGGGTGTTATCGACATTGTCAACGGGTGGAAGAAAGCCGGTAAAATTCGAAACATCGGTTTTTCTTTTCATGATGATTACGACACGTTTAAAGAAATACTAGCGATGAACAAGTGGGATTTTTGTCAGATTCAATTAAATTACATGGACACTAATATTCAACAAGGAATTAAGGGGTATCATGATTTAGTCGAAAGATGCATTCCGGTGGTGGTTATGGAACCGGTCAAAGGTGGGAAATTGGCAATGTTTTCGAAGGAGATTGCCGAACCGTTTCGAAAATTAAGCGATGCCTCAAATGCGTCATGGGCTTTAAGATGGGTTGGAAGTTTGCCCGGCGTGCTTGTTATTTTAAGCGGAATGAATGAAATGGAGCAAATGGAGGATAACATCGCCACATTTACCCATTTTAAACCATTAAATGACCAAGAACAACAAGCCGTTTTAGAAGTAAAAAAACGATTGGAAAAATCAATAAAAGTTGATTGTACAAACTGTCGATACTGTATGCCATGCACAGTTGGCATTGATATACCCGGTAATTTTAAAATTTTTAACTCCTTCGGAATGTATAATAATGAAGGAGATTCAAAGTGGCAATTTAGTAATCTGATTAAAAATTCCACAATCTTTACCGAGTGCATTGAATGTGGAAAATGTGTTTTAGAATGTCCACAACACATCGAGATTCCTGATGAATTAAAAAAAATGGCAAAAGAAATGCCATTTTTGAAGCAATAAAGAATGATTTTCGTTCTTTTTTTGTTTGAAAAAAAATAATTATGCTTTAATAAAAATTCCTTATGTTATAATATTATTAGGATAAGGTATAAATATGATTGTAAGCATCGGTCGCACCACCTCTATTATACAAAAATATTACCTTCGTGCCAAAAAAGCATTAGGTCAAAATTTTATTATTGATGAAAACATCCTTCAAAAAACCGTTTCTTTTTCCGAAATTTCGAAAAACGATGGCGTTATTGAGATTGGACCGGGGATTGGTGCATTGACAGAAGTCTTATTAATGAATGCTAAAAAAGTATTAGCGTATGAGATTGATGAACGTTTCATTAACATTTTAAGTCAAGAGTTGTCAAATCAAGAAAACCTCAAAGTAATCCATGCCGATTTTTTAAAAACCCATCTTGAAGAAGACTTTTCCTTCTTTGAGGATTGCAAGCGTGTTTTTGTGATAAGCAATATCCCTTATTATATTACTACTCCCATTGTTTCTAAACTGCTTAGAAGCCGATTGGGAATTCATAAAATAATTTTATTGATACAAAAAGAGGTTGGGGAGCGGTTAATAGCTAGACCAAACACCAAAGACTACGGGGCTTTTACGGTATTTGTTCAAGCCAAGAGTCAAGTAAAAATAGGCTTTTTGGTTTCATCAAATTGCTTCATACCCAAACCGGATGTCGATAGCGTGGTTGTGGAAATCATCCCGGGCAAGAACAGTCGCCCCCTCGAAGAACAATTTTTTAAATTTGTCCAAAACATTTTTGAAAACAGACGAAAAACGTTAATGAATAATTTGTTAAGAAGTTATTCTTTCACAAGGTTGCAAATCGAAGAAGTCTTTATGCAACAAAATATTAATTTGAATACTAGGAGTGAAAATTTAGATTTAAATCAAATCTACGATTTATTTATACAATTAAATAAGCAATAAAGAGGCAAGGAGGACGTTATGGTTGTAGAAAAAGGATACGCTAAAATCAACTTAGGACTCGAAGTTGTAAAAAAACGCGATGATGGCTATCATGATTTATCAATGATTATGACAGCTGTAGAACTTTACGATGAACTGTATTTTGAAGAAGATCCCCTTTCCAAACAGGTGAAAATAGACTGTGACAAATTAAGCCATATTGCTTTAGAGGACAACCTCATCTACAAGGCAGTAATGCTCCTTAAAAACGATTATCACATTGAAAAAGGGTTGAAAATCAAAGTTGTAAAACGAATCCCCGAGCAAGCCGGCTTAGCGGGAGGAAGCGCTGATGCCGCCGCCACCTTACGCGGTTTAAACAAATTGTGGAATTTGAATTTAAGTTTAGATGAACTCGCTCTAAAAGGGTTTCAGTTGGGTAGCGATATTCCTTTTTGCATTTACAACCAAGCCGCCCTTGTCAGTAAAAGAGGCGAGGAACTCGAATTTATTGATGATATTCCGTTTGCTTATGTGTTGTTAATTATTCCCCCTTATGGGAATTCAACTCAAGAAATATTTAAGAACTTCGTTATTCATAAGAACAATTTAGGGAAAATTGCTTTATTACAAGCAGAAATAAAACACGGAAATATTAACGTCATCGCTAAAGATGTTTTTAATGACTTAGAGGTTGGACCAAAACAAAACGAAATAAATAAAATCAAACAATCCTTCCTCCAAGTTGGAGCAATGGGAAGCGCGATGACCGGAAGTGGATCAGCGGTTTACGGTTTGTTTTTTAATGAAAAACAAGCGAAGAACGCTGAAGCCAAACTAAGAAGTAAATACGATAGGCAAAATTATCAAATCATCCTTACGCAGATTCGTTCACAACGAAAACCCAATTTAGAAGGTTTTGTTTGGGTTCCGCAACCCAAGAAAACCCAAGTTTTAATGAGCAAAGACATAAAAGTAACGGGATATGTGACTTTAGGATACTACCGCGTTTGGGAACACTATCGGACGATTGCAACCCCCGTTAGCTTTCAGAATACCATCACCCTTCAAAAAATAAGTCACCCCGTTTGTGAAGTAAAATATGGTGAAGTAAGCAGTAAAGACGATTTGTTTGAAAATTTAAGTAAGATTGTTGAAAAAGTGGGATTTGGTTTACGAGTAATCATCAATGAAAAAACCCCAAGCACCTTCTCGTTAATCACCCCTGACCAATACCTAAGTGCGATAATAAACACTCTTGATGCGTTTGGAGTAAATCCAAGTAGCGTTTTTGCTATTTTTCCACAAATTATCGAAACTTATCGGCATGAACAAACCTTTGAATACGATTCCAAAACCAATCAAACGACTTGGTTGGAGGAAGCTGTTTTTGGATTTGTCTTAATTGTGTCCTTGGATTTAAAAGGTTATATTTCGCCGAGATACACACCGCAAGCCGAAGCGAAAACGAATGAACTTGAAGCGATAAAAAGAGGAATTCAAACCCATAATTTTTATGAAATGGCGGGAAACGTCTATAACGGAATCAGCCCGTTTGAAAAAAGAGCCATTCAAGAATTTCGTCATTTTGCCATAATCGATAAGGCCAAAGAATTAAGTTTGCGTTTGGGGGCGAGCGGCGTATTATTAAGCCCGGGCCATCCTCAACTATTGTGTTTTTGTCGTTTTAAAAACCAGGCGGAAACCATTGGCCGAAATCTTCAAAGAAAGTATCGTCTCAATAATTTTTACATAACGAGCATTAAGAGTTCCTTAAAACACGAACCGATTGTGAGCTTTACTTTGGAAGAATCTTCCATTAAAGAAACCGTCCAATTTTCATTGGAACAATACTTAAAACAAGAAGAAATGAAAAGCCACGATGGGCAAAACAATCCAACCTTTGAAGAGAAAAGTTATCAAGAAGGGAGTCCGTTTGAAAACGACGATGGGGAATCTATTTCGGAAGATGTCCCAAAAACCAAGAGTGCTTATCGAAAAGCAGTAAAACCCGAACAAAGAACAACGGAAACGGACATTGAAGGAATTCTTTATTTGCACAGTGGCGGAAGCTTGTTTAAACAGTATGACTTTGTGGACATTGCCCGTTATTTTCAAAAATATTTTCATGGGAAAGCGATTAATATTAATAAAGAAGGCGAAATTGTAAAAGTTATTTTTTTCACAAGTTCGCTTCCACACATTTTAGGGATTCACTTGCTTGATGAAAATGATATGAGTTTAAGGGGGGCCTTGGGATTTAACCGGTTAATTAACGGAGAAATCTCTTATTACCGGTTGAAAAAATCCGGACGTTATTCCGATGCCATTATTAAGAAGATATATAACAAAACGCAAAGTTCAGTTTTGATATTTAATGACATTTACAATAATCGCCCCTTAAGTTGTTTTGATAAAAACCTTGTGAAAAACGAGAACTCCAAAATGGAAACCTTAGAGTTTGCGGTTACAAGAAGATTAACCGAAACGACTTTTCATCGTCAAAACTTATTAGGAATCGGGAAGGATCCAAAAACAAACACCTACTTTTTTAACACTTCCTTTTTATGGGAAGTTCCCGCCGATATCGGAAAAAAAGACAGTCTGAAAATTGAAATTCAAAATAGTACGCTCAAGCATTAAACAAAATAGTAGAAAGGATAATGATTATGAATGTCACAGGGGTAAAAGTTTACAAGATTGAAGGCAAGGACAAATTAAGAGCTACGGCCACCATTACGCTCGATGATGCTTTTATGGTCCATGGGTTGAAAATTATCGAAGGAGAAACAGGCTTGTTTGTAGTGATGCCAGCCGTCAAGAAAAACGGCGTTTTCAAAGACATTGCTCATCCCGTCACATCGGAAATGCGAAACGCGATTGTCAACGCTGTTTTAGAAGAGTATAACAAAGAGTAGGGGGAAACATGAAAATTTACGGAATCGTTTTAGCTGCAGGAAAAGGCACAAGAATGCAATCAGAAGAACCAAAATGTGCTCACTATATTATTGACAAAACCATGGTAGAGTATGTTGTTGATAGTCTAAAAGGAGCGAAAATTCAAGACATCATCACTGTCGTTGGGTATCGACACGAAGTCATTGAAAAAATATTAGGGAACAGAAGCCGATATGCTCTTCAAGAGCAACAGCTTGGGACAGCTCATGCGGTTTTAATGGCCGAAACATTATTAAAAAAGGAAGAAGGATTAACGATCATTGCGATTGGGGATATGCCTCTTGTTTCGAAGGACACATATGCTTCACTCATTGGGTTTCATCTCCAAAGTGGTTCAGATTTAACGGTGTTAACGACCGAACACCCAAATCCTTATGGTTACGGCCGAATCATTCGTGATGAAAACGATGAGATTTTAGAAATTGTTGAAGAAAAAGATTGTGATGAAATCCAAAAAAACATCACCGAAATCAATTCTTCCATTTATGTAGCGGACAATCAAAAGTTGTTTAAATATTTACATTACATTAAAAATAACAACTCTCAAAAAGAGTTTTATTTGACGGACATTGTGAAAGTATTTAAAGAACAAGGCTTAAGCGTTCGCGCTCACAAAACCAATAATTATCGCGAAATAAGCGGAATCAACGATAAAGTTCAATTAATGATGATGGAAAATGATTTAATTGAAAAGATTAACCGTCGTCACTTGCAAAACGGGGTTTCCATTCATTGTCCACAAACCGTCATCATTGGAACCGACGTTAAAGTGCGACCGGGTTCAGTGATAATGCCGGGATCAATCATTATTCAAAACTCCATTATCGAAAAAGGAGCCATCATAGGACCGTACTCCGAAATCAAAAACTCCATCATTGATGAAGGAGCCAGAGTCAAATATTCCAAGATAAAAGACTCGCACATAAAAGTGAATTCCAAAGTCGGCCCCTATATTAATATGGTAAGCAACGCAATTATTCCGGGAGGATATAACAACCACTATCAAGAGTAACCGTTTTTACTCGACTTATTCTTGAAACAATGACTAAGACCATGTATAATGAGATTGACACGACAGGAGGATTGAATGGCAGAAATTCACGGAAAGAAAGTCAAGTTTTTCACATTAAACTCAAACCCCGAATTAGCAAAGGAAATTGCTGATTACATTAACATTCCTTTAGCAGAATGCGCTTTAACACGTTTTGCAGATGGTGAAGTCAATATTAATATTGCTGAAACAGTTCGCGGACACAATGTCTTTGTTCTCCAATCCACATCGGAACCGGTCAATGAAAATTACATGGAATTATTAATTATGATTGATGCTTTAAAGCGTGCTTCGGCTCGAACCATCAATATCATTATGCCCTATTATGGATATTCGCGCCAAGACCGTAAAGCTTTGGCACGTCAACCGATTTCAGCGAAACTAGTTGCTGATTTGTTAACGGTAGCGGGAGCAACAAGAGTCTTATGCATGGATTTACATGCCGGGCAAATTCAAGGTTTCTTCAACATCCCGATTGATAATTTTGAGGCAGCTCCAGTCATGGTGCGTTATATTAAAGAAAAACAACTTGAAGACATCGTTGTTGTTTCACCCGATCATGGCGGAACAACCAGAGCAAGAAAATTTGCTTTAAATTTTGATGCCCCGATTGCCATTATTGATAAACGACGTCCTCGCCCTAATGTTGCGGAAGTTATGAACATAATTGGTGATGTGGAAGGCAAAAATTGTATTATTGTGGACGACATTGTTGATACTGCCGGGACCATCACGGTGGCTGCCGATGCTCTAAAAGCAGCAGGGGCCAAAGACGTTTACGTGGTTTCAACTCATCCAATTCTTTCGGGTGATGCTTGCCATCGCATTCAAAACTCACAAATAACAGAACTGTTAACAACCAATTCCATTCGTCTTCCCGAACATAAAAAAACATCAAAAATTCATCAACTGTCGATTGCCAAAATCCTTGGACAAGGGGTTTTAAATATTATTGATGATAAACCAATTAGTGATTTGTTTAATTACAATCCTCTCAATAAGCTCTAAGAATTATTTGTTAAAAAGGCGGGGTTCACCGCCTTTTTGTTTGGGGTTGTCATAAGGAAAAAAGCACGAAATAGTTTGACATTAAATGAGCTTTGTAGTATAATACTCAAGGTTGGAGACAACAAGAAACGCTTTTGGCTTAAGACCAATTAAAGTTGTTGACAATAAAGAGCTGGTTATAGTATAATAATACCACGCTCTAAATAAGAGTATGCATAAGGTCTTTGAAAACTAAATAGAACAGGTGGAGCGGGAGATAACTTATATGAGAGTTTGATCCTGGCTCAGGATGAACGCTGGCGGCATGCCTAATACATGCAAGTCGAACGGGAGTGTAGCAA
>JBFXGS010000007.1:0-29624 GCA_050177775.1 Bacilli bacterium
GTTGGACAGGCAGTTTCAGATTGTTCCAAGGTAAGATGACAGTAAAGAGTGTTATCAATCTTTATGGTTTCCAACTTCTGATAATGGGTGTTAAACTGTTCCAAATTTAATAATTTTATGGTATCATGATTCATGATGTTCCTTTCTTGTAATTTTGTATTGACATCAAAATTATTGCACAAGAGGAGCTTCATTTTTTTATCATTAAAAAGTTGTAACTTTAATGGGTGAGACACCACCAACAAAGTTACATAATTTTAAAAGTATCCATTTAAAATGTGTACTCAGAGCGTTGCCTTTGTCAACGCTTCTTTTTATTTAGTTATAAAGGGGAACAAAAACACAAAATAGTCATTACTTTCGTATCGAATAATCGTGTTTTTATTTTTATTTGCTGCTGATATGGGAAGAAAATAAAACCCCACTTTTGAAAATGGGGTTTGTCATCAGTCTGAGTATACATTCAAAATGTATACTTTTTCTATAATTTAGGGTTCTTTTTTAAAACTTCCGCAATTTTTGTTTTTATTTTTTCCTCTAAACCCTCGGGCACATAATCTTTGATATCGCTTCCAAACATGACTAATTCTTTGATAGAAGAAGAAGACAAGAAAAGATTATTCGCTGAAGGGAATAAAACAAAAGTATCAATATCTTGATCAATAGAACGATTGAACTGAAAAAGCGTTATTTCATTTTGATAGTCAATAAAGTTTCTTAATCCACGAATAATGACCTTGGCTTGCTTTTTCTTGGCATAATTTAACACCAATTGATTGCTGGCCTCAACTTCCACATTATGAAGATGTCTGGTGGCAAATTTCAAAAGTTCAACGCGTTCTTCACCGGAAAAAATATAAGTTTTATAAGGATTTAAGGAAACAAGAACATAAACTTTATCAAAAATCTTTGAAACTCTTTCAATAATATCTAAATGTCCATTCGAAACGGGGTCGAAAGAACCTGGATAAACAGCTATTTTCATATGCACCTCACAATTTATTATAAATCAAATTTTTTGTGTTTGCAATTGTTTTCGCTTTCCTTTGACAAATCCCCCCTAAATAGTGTATCATAAAATAGATATAAAGAGAAAATGAGGAATAAACAATGCTGACAAAAACCATTATCTCAGAAGCCATTTCCAAAAAAAGTTGGTCCTTAGTTTTAATGGGTTTTACCATATTAATGGGAACTCTTTTTAAAATTGCCATGGCTTTGATTTTACAAAACATCATTGATAAAGTGTTGCCAGTCGATCCTTCATTAAATCCCCAATTGGGAATGTGGGTTGGTTTGTTTGTTTTTGGGTTATTGCTTAGTATTTTGTTTGATTTTCTTGGTTATTTTCAAGCGGTTAAGATTGGATCGTTTGTAACGGAATCCTTAAGTAAAGAAGTATTTTCCCATGCATTACGGGCTGATTATATGGAAGTATCATCATTACCGGCCAATGATTTGGCAGTATCCATCACGAAAGATTGCGAAGTAATTGGAAATCAATTTATCGGTAAGAATTGGATCTTCTTTTGGAAGCAAATTATTATTTTAATTGCTTTGTTTTCCACAATGATGGCGATCGTTCCTCTTTGGGGTTTGATTACTTTTATTGTGCTGCCGTTATTTTATATGTCATTACATAATTTAAGAAAATTTATCAATAAGATGGATAAAGACACTTATGGTAAAATTACAAATCTTCAAGAAAAAACGCAAAAAAACTTTGCCATGATTCGAGGGATTAAGTTAAAAAATGGTATCATTCCGGTTGAAGAGCAATTTGGTAAAGACATTGAGCAGTTGATGAAAAGACATCGCTTCTTAGATTTATTAAAAAGATTTTATGATTCTCAACTGAGGGATTTATTTATTGGGTCATTAATCGGCATTATTTTGGGGATTGGTGGTTATTTAACGATTAGGGGTGACATGGAAGCGACCATTGGTAAATTGTTAGCTTTTGTGCTCATGATTCCTTTTGTCTATCATTCTTTCGAATCATTAATGAATATTAGTATTAGCCCACGGATTGTTGATAAGGAAATCAAAGCTTTGGATGCAATCATGGGTCTTCGCAGTGAAATGAAATCGGAACCGGTTAATCAAATTGAAGAAGTACTCTCTTTAAAGTTTCAAAATGTGTCTTTTGAAGGCGAGCAAAAAGACGAATTGCTTGACCAAGTTTCGTTTGAAATCAAAAGGGGCGAGAAACTAGGAGTTCTTTCCTATGAACCACAAGATCGCCAAATTATATTTGAATTGGTGACTAAATTAACCCACCCGAAAAATGGCGTTATATCCATCAACAATTGTGATATCCATCAAATGAATACACAATATTTGCGCGATTTAATCACTTCCGTGTCTTCACAACAATTTGTCAATCAGGATACGATTGCCAATAATATTACGTTTCCCTTATTGTTTGATGAATACAAGTACAATGATGCCTTAAACCGAAGTGGATTGAAGGAAATTGTCGCCAATTTTGAACAAAAAGATCAAACAATTGTTCTTGAAAATCCTCTTTTTACAAAGTCCTTTTTACAACGTTTACAATTAGCTAATGCTTTTTATAAAGATTCTAAAATCTTCCTTCTTAATGATGCCACGGCCCATTTAGATATTCGCAGTGAAGAAGCCATCATGAAAGAAGTGAACAAACTAAAAAATAAAATGGTCATTATTATGTCGGATAAAGTTTACAATGTTTTAAATTGTGATAAGATTCTGATTTTGATGAACGGTCAAGTCGTAGAATATGGAAAACTTCCGGACTTATTGCAAAATAAGGATTCGGAATTTAATAAAATGATTAAAAAAGTCAAAACAACCAAAGTTGTAAAAGTGTCCTAGGACATTTTTTTCAAGAAAAGGATTATTTATGGAAGATAAATTAAAGAAACTTAGTGTGCGTACTCGTTTTGCACCCAGTCCCACCGGCTTTATGCATGTCGGGAATTTGCGTTCAGCCTTATATGGATTTTTATTTGCTAGACAAAATCATGGTAGTTTTATTTTAAGAATTGAAGATACGGATTTAGAGCGCTTTGTTCCGGGAGCGGTTGATGTCATCTACAGCACTTTAAAACAAGCGGGAATAACTTTTGATGAAGGACCAAATGAAGGCGGTTTATATGGACCGTACGTTCAATCGGAAAGAAAACATCTTTATTTAGAATATGCGAAAAAACTCATTGCGACGAAAGACGCCTATTATTGTTTCTGTACAAAAGAACGCATAGAGGGTTTGAAGGATGCCATGGGAGTTGCACGCTATGATAAACATTGCTTGCATTTATCCGCTTTAGAGGTTAATGAACGCCTGGCCAGAGGTGAAAAATATGTCATTCGTCAAAACATGCCGACTTCGGGAACGAGTTCTTTTGAAGATTTGGTATTTGGGCATATTGAAATTGAAAACAATGAACTTGAAGACCATGTTTTGATTAAATCCGACGGCATGCCGACCTATAATTTTGCCAATGTCGTTGATGATCATTTAATGGGGATTACCCATGTCATCAGAGGCAATGAATATTTAAGCAGTACGCCCAAATATAATTTGCTCTATAAAGCTTTCGGTTGGAATATGCCTGAATATATGCATTTGCCCCCAATCATGAAAGACGAAACAAGAAAATTAAGCAAACGCCATGGCGATGCTAATTTTGATGATTTTATCAATAAAGGTTATTTAAGTCATGCGATTGTTAATTATATTGCACTATTAGGTTGGAGCCCAAAATCCACGGAAGAAAAATTCACGATGGAACAATTAATCGAAAAATTTAGTATTGCCGGATTATCAAAATCAAGTAGTATTTTTGATGAGAATAAAATGAAGTGGCTAAATGGTGAGTACATAAAAGAATTAAACTTTGATGATTTCATGAAATATGCTTGGCCGTTTTTTGAAAAATCTTCGATCAAAGATCGCTATGATTATGTGAAGTTTGGTAAAATACTGCAAAGTAGGATTGAAATTTTTAGTGAGATTCCCGAGAAAGTGGCTTTTATTGATCAATTTAACGAAATCCCATCTTCGATGTATGAAAATAAAAAATATAAAATTGACAGTGATGTTGCAAAAAAGGTTTTAGTTGCTGCTCTTGAAGTTTTAGATAACATTAAGGAGTGGACGGATGCTAACCTTCATGCCGGAATTGTGAAAACAAGCGAAATCTTGCAAGTCAAAAGCGGCGTTGTCTATTCCGTCCTTCGCATTGCTTTAAGCAGCGTTGCGGTTACGCCCGGAGGTTCAGTGGAAATCGCCGATATATTAGGGAAAGAAGAGTCATTACGCCGTTTACATCAAAGTTTGCAATGGCTTAATTAACAAAAAGCACCAATTTTGGTGCTTTTTCTGATCATTTATAAAAATATTGTTTTACTTGATATTCTTACCTTTTTTTAGTATAATATAGAATTATAAAGGATGTGACATTAATGATTAATAAGGATCTTTGTCAAGAAGTATTACAGCAAGCCTTAAGCACCGGTGGTGATTTTGCTGAAATCTTTTGCGAATCAACCTATAATAACGCCTATGAGATGACCAGCGGGAAGACCACTAAAGTTACAAGCAGTCATACCTATGGTTTGTCTTTACGAATTTTAAAGGGATTTCTTGAAGTAAATGGTTATACCAATAATCTTTCAAAAGCAAGTTTACTGGATTTAGCGAACAAACTATCAGCTACTTTTAATGCTTCACCTTTAGGAATTAATGTTCATTTAGAAGAAGCAACAATCGTTAATTTCAATCCGATTATTCGGAAGCCATCGGGATTAACAAACGATCAAAAACTTCATTACTTAACCAAAGCTTATGAGGCGGTGAAAGATTTTTCTTCAGAAATTACCCAAGTTATTGGGAACATTCGTGATGAAGAACAATCGGTTGTCATTGCTAATTCTTTGGGACGATTTGTCAAAGATTTTCGTAGTCATATCTTTATGAATCTTTCGGTCGTTGTCAGTGATGGAAAATCGACGCAAACGCAAACTGATAATATTGGTGGTCACCAAGGTTATGAGTTATTTGATAATACCAATATTGAAGCCTTTTCGAAAAGTGTTGCCAATTCGGCACTGACCATGCTTCATGCTGAAGAAATGGTCGGTGGAAAAATGGCGGTTGTTGTTCACAATGCTTTTGGCGGAGTTTTATTACATGAAGCCTGTGTCCATGCTTTAGAAGCCACAACAGTTGCAAAAGGGTCATCGGTTTTCTGTAATAAACTTGGCACGAAAGTCGCGAGTGATATTGTCACGGCCATTGATGATGGAACAATTCCTAATGCTTGGGGTTCTTTAAATGTTGATGATGAAGGTGAACCGACCAAGCGAAATGTTTTGATCGAAAAAGGCATATTGAAGAGTTATTTAGTTGACTATCGCAATAGTCGATTAATGAAACATCATTTGACCGGAAGCAGTCGTCGGCAAAATTATCGTTTCGGAACAACTTCAAGGATGACAAACACCTTTTTCGCTCCGGGCGAAAGCACTTTTGAAGAGATTATCAGTAAGACTTCCTATGGCTTATTCGCCAAAAAAATGGGGGGCGGAAGTGTAAATCCTTCAACCGGCGAATTCAATTTTGCGGTTAATGAAGGTTATTTGATTGAAAATGGGAAGATAACTAAACCGGTTCGTGGGGCAACCCTGGTGGGAAGTGGTTCTCAAGTTTTGTTGAATATTGACATGATTGCCGATAACTTAGCGTTTGGGCATGGCATGTGCGGTTCAGCCAGTGGTTCAATTCCGACCGATGTCGGACAACCAACCATTCGTGTTCAAAATATGACCGTTGGTGGAAGGGGTGCGAAATAATGAATTATCAAGCCTTATTAAATCAAGCTAAAACCATGGGATTTTCGGATTTAGAAATTTATGTCGACCATTCTTATGCCACCAGTCTTTCGGTTTTTAATGGTAATATTGATAAGAGTACGATTCACGATACCAAAACATTTTCGATTCGTGGTATTTATAATGGAAAAATGGCTTACTTAACCATCGAAAACGATGAAGAAGATATTAATTATATTTTAGGGACTCTCAAAAGCAATGCGATTGCCTTAACAACTAAAGAAGAATTTGCGATATTTGGTGGAAGCCCTTCCTATCCTCAAGTATCTGTAAAAGATAGTGGGTTTGATTTAGTTTCGATGGATAAAAAAGTGGAATTAGTACTTTCTTTAGAGAAAAAAATTAAATCACTTGATCAAAGAATTGTTTTTGTTCCGCATTGTGGTTACACAGAAGTAAAACAAACAATCGAAATTATTAATTCATTAGGATTAAATCTGAAAAAAACGAATGAATTTGCCTACTTGGTCGCTCAAGCGGTGGCGAAAGAAAACGAAGATACGCAATCAAGTTTTGAAGTTGAAGTTAAATTGCAATATCATGATTTAGATCCATTGATTGTTGCCAAGAAAGTCGTTGACAAGACGATTGCGAAGCTTAATGCTTCCGCAGTTACCTCTAAAAATTATCCGATCATTTTTGAAAAAGAAGCCATGGTTGATTTGTTTAGCACTTTTGATTCGTTCTTTTCCGGAGAAGCAGCCATTAAAAAACTGACTCCCCTGTTGAATAAAGAAAATAGTCAAATTATGAGTGAAAAGATTACGATTGTTGATGACCCCCTTCATGGTGATGCCATTAATATTCAACCTTTTGATGATGAAGGTGTGGCTTGCTATAAGAAGAATGTTGTGGAAAAAGGTGTTTTTAAGACATTATTGCATAATTTAAAAACAGCCAAATATTTCAAGACAACTTCAACGGGAAATGGTTTTAAGCCGTCGGTTTCTGCTTCAGTCAATGTCAGCGGAACCAACTTAATGATTGAACCTGGTGAAAAAACGCTGGAACAATTAATTGAAGAAACCCAAGAAGGGTTATTGATTACAGATTTAGCGGGACTTCATGCCGGAGCTAATCCCATTACGGGGGATTTTAGCGCGCAGTCTTCGGGCTTTTTAATTAAAGATGGAAAAATTGATCATCCTGTTAATTTGATTGTTGTTTCGGGTAATTTCTTAACAATGATGAATGATGTAGATAGTGTTGGTAGTGATTTAAAACTATCATATAATGGTATTGGAACGCCATCGATCAAATTTATTGGTCTTCAAGTTTCTGGTAAATAACCAATAAATATCTCTTTAAATAGAGATATTTTTTAAGAAAGGATTTATGAATAAATTTACTAATTTAAATGTCGACTCTTTTATTAAAAAAGGAATCGAAAACAAAAACTTTATGGAAATGACGGAAGTGCAAGAGCAAGTCATTCCCCTTGCCCTTGATGGACATGATATTATTGCTCAAGCGCCGACGGGAACAGGAAAGACACTTTCTTTTGCCATTCCCATTTTAGAGAAATTAGATTGGGAATCAACTTCCATTCAAGCTTTGATTTTAGCTCCGACAAGAGAATTAGCGGTCCAAATCACTGAAGAAATCAGAGAAGTCGCTCTTTTTCAAAAAGAAATAAAAGTTGTTGCCATCTATGGTGGTGAATATATTGAAAAACAAATCTCAAGTTTAAGAAATCATCCGCAAATTGTCGTTTGTACTCCGGGAAGATTACTTGACCATTTAAATCGTCGAACGATTAAGTTAAAAGATGTGAAAATGGTGGTTTTAGATGAAGTCGATGAAATGTTAAACATGGGTTTTCGTGAACATGTCGATGAAATCTTGAAAGAAATAAATGCAGAACACCAAACAATGTTTTTTTCAGCAACCATTTCCAAAGGAATCGAAGAACTGGGAAGAACCTATTTAAAAGCTCCCAAAGTTGTCCGTGTCAGCCACGATGAATTGACCGTTCCTTTATTAGAACACAAATTTATCTTAGTTAACGAAAAAGATAAGATTGAAGTCATAAGCCGCATTATTGATTTGAATGAATACCAATTGACCATGATTTTTTGTAATACTAAAAAAATGGTTGATGAAGTATCCAGCATGTTAATGCAAAGAGGCTTTTTGGTGGAAGCTCTTCATGGAGACATGAAACAAATGCAACGTGATCGCGTTATGCAACGTTTCCGTGAAGGCAAAATTAATATTCTTGTTGCTTCCGATGTCGCTGCCCGTGGTTTAGATATTGATGATGTTGATTGTGTATTTAACTATGATGTTCCGACGGACGAAGAATACTATGTTCATCGTGTTGGGCGAACCGGCCGCGCTAAAAAAGAAGGTCTAGCCATCACTTTAGTTAAAAAACAAGAAATGCATACGTTGCGAGGAATTGTCGCTTATTCAAAAGCGATTATTACCGCCATGGACATTCCTACTTTAGAAAAAGTCATGAAAGCCCGAATCAACCGCATTCTAAAAAAAGCGATTGATCGTTATCATTTGTTGGTTGCTGAAAACGACACCAAGTATTTGAATTTAATCAATAAAATTGTGACGGATTATCCTGAAGAAGGAGTTTCTGCTGAAGAACTAATTTACGGTTTAATCATGCTTGAGTTAAACCAAGCGGAAAACAATCAAGAACTTATTCCGATAAAAACGGAAAATGTTGTGGAAGGAAAAAGGGAGAAACGTCGTTCCAAGTCCAGCGATCAAAGAATGTTTGTGGGATTAGGAAAAAAAGATAATTTTCGCCCTCAAAGTTTGATTCAAATGCTTTCGGAAACAACCGGAATTGCGACGGATGACATCAACAATTTAGAAATGTTTGATAATTTTTCGTTTGTGGAAGTTCCGATCAGCCAAAGTGATGTTTTTATTAAAAATTTAAGTGCTATCAAACAAAAAGGTCGTAAGATCATTGTTGAAGTAGCCAAAGGAAATAAACCAAGTAAAGAAAAGAGTAACGATTATCACAGCGTCCGTTCTAATGAACGTTCCTCGGATCGTCGTAAGAAAAAATAACAAGAGGTGAAACATGAAAAGATTATTTACTTCCGAATCAGTTACCGAAGGCCATCCTGACAAGGTTTGCGATCAGATTGCCGATGCGGTTTTAGATGCTATTTTAAAAGATGACCCGCATGCTAAAGTGGCATGTGAAGTTATTGCTACAACCGGTTTAGTTTTGGTAATGGGTGAAATTACCACCAAAACATATGTCGACATTCAAAAGATTGTTCGGGATACCGTTTTGTCAATTGGCTATGATCGCGGGAAAATTGGGTTTGATGCCGAAAATTTGGCGGTGTTAGTTTGCGTTAATGAACAATCACTTGACATTGCCGGTGCTGTTCGTGACGGAGAAGGAGCGGGCGACCAAGGATTAATGTTTGGCTTTGCTTGCGATGAAACCGAAGAACTAATGCCTTTACCGATCATTTTAGCGCATAAATTAGCGAAAAGGTTGGCTGAAGTCCGTAAAGCGGGCTTAGTTGACTACTTAAGGCCCGATGGAAAATCGCAAGTTACCGTCGAATATGAAGATAATCGCCCGGTAAGAGTCGACAGTGTGGTTATTTCCACTCAGCACAACGATCAAGTAGCGATGGAAACATTGCGTTCTTTTATTCTTGAACAGGTTATAAAACATGTTGTTCCATCTTCTTTGTTAGACGAGAGAACGAAGTATTTTATTAATCCGTCGGGACGATTTGTCATTGGCGGACCTAAAGGTGATTCCGGTTTAACAGGAAGAAAAATTATCGTTGACACTTATGGTGGGTACGCTCATCATGGTGGGGGCGCTTTTAGCGGAAAAGATGCCACGAAAGTTGATCGTAGTGCTTCATACATGGCAAGATATATTGCGAAAAACCTTGTTGCCGCCCAAGTTGCAACAAAATTAGAAGTTGGATTAAGTTATGTTATTGGTATGAGTGATCCGACATCCGTTTTAGTTAACACTTTTGGCACCAGTTCCTTTAGTGATGAAGAGATTGTTTTAGCCGTAAGAAAATTATTTGCGTTAACGCCGAAGGCGATTATTAAAACGCTTGATTTACGTCGACCCATTTATCAACAATTAGCGGCTTATGGGCATTTTGGGCGTTTGGAGTTAGATTTACCTTGGGAAAAAACGGATCGTGTTGATGATATCAAAAAATACTTTCATTTATAATCTTGAAAAAAACAACTCTATTATGAGTTGTTTTTTTATTTATAATTCAATAATTTCGAAAAAATGCGGGTTTTGTATAGAATTACATATTTTATTGTGTTATAATACAATGTAAACGTTTTTCATACTGACAAAAACAAAAGTGGAGGAAAGTAATTTAAGCCCGTCAGTATGCTAGGGTTTGAGTTATGAAAAAAGTATGCGAAAATTTTCAAAATTAGTAGTGTTAAGTTTGACCTTGGTTATGGCAATCTTTCTTGCGTCCTGCCAAGAGAAAATTGAACTAAACTTTGAAAACGAATCGATGACAATGACAGTCGGCGATACGGAAACATTAGTACCGGTTGCCAACAAAGAAGGCTTAATCTATGAATGGACATCGGGTAATACCGCTGTTTTAACGGTTAATGCCGGCGTAGTAACGGCTGTCAGTGCCGGAACAACCACCGTAACTGTCAAGGTTAAAGATAAAGATGTCACCGCTGAGATAACGATAACGGTTAATCCAGTGGTCATCACTTTTGCTCAAGACGCAATGACGATTGCGATTGATCAAGAAATAACCTTAACACCAACGGTTGTGCCAGCGCAATCGATGAGTTTTACGTGGACAACAAGTGCGGCCGCCATCGCAACCGTTACCAATGGGGTTGTGAAAGGCATCGCTGTCGGAACAGCAACCATTACGGCATCGGGAAAAGGTGGATCAGATTCCATAACGATTACCGTCGTTTTACCTGACCCAACGAAAGTCGCGATTACCGGAGCTGCTAAAACGGCCAAAGTTGGTGAAACAATGCAATTAGGAGCAACGGTTTTACCATCAAAAGCGTCTCAAGAAGTCGTTTGGAAATCAAGCAACACAGTTTTAGCTACAGTATCTCCGACTGGTTTAGTAACATTCTTAGGCAGCGGTTCCGTTACTATTACCGCCACTTCCAAAGTACTGAGCACGCAATTAGCTACTGCAACCATTACAATTGGGGCACCGGATCCTTTAACAATTGCCGTTACTGGAGTAGACGGAAAAGTATCAGTCATCATCAGTGAAACATTGCAAATGATCGCTGTTGTTTCTCCTGATCTTGCATATCAAGGTGTGACTTGGTCAACTTCGGATGCTTCCGTAGCAACTGTTGATGCCAGTGGTTTATTAACTGCTTTAAAAGTAGGAACGGTTGATGTTATTGCCACTTCCTCAGTATTAAATACGATATCAGGTCAAGTATCCATTTCGGTTGTCTTACCTAATCCGGTCAGCATCAATGTTACCGGTCCTGAATCGATTATTCAAGTTGAAGAAACCGTTCAATTAAGTGCTGTCATTCAGCCTTTACACGCTTCTCAAGAAGTAACTTATACTTCCAGCAATGAAGCCATTGCCACTGTTTCCGCCACTGGTTTAGTAACCGGTGTTGCTGCTGGCGATGCAGCTATCATCGTCAAGAGTGCGGTATTAGACACTGTTTTAATGACTTATACTGTAAAAGTTGTTGAAAAAATTACCAACCCTGATTATTTACATATTTTAATCGATGCCAATTTAACCGGTGATCGTTATTCAACCGTTACCGTTGATAGCGTTGATTATATCGTCGGCGTTAATGCCTTTAAGACTTTAGCGGGAGGATTTGCGAAAGTCGTTGAAGGTTCAACTGTTCAAATTATGGCTGGTGAATATACTGATGCTGTCACTGTTAGTGTCAATGATGTCACCATTTTAGGGCCAAATGCGTTAGTTAACCCGGTCACTAATTTAGAAGACCGTAAAGCTGAAGCTATTTTGACGAAGAAATTAACGTTAGGCACAGTAGAAAACATTGTTATCAAGGGTATCGAATTGACTGCTCAAGGTCAAATTTACTCCGGAAGCAAATTAAAAACTATCCTTGTGGAAAATGTTTATTCGACTGAATCATCGGTTGAGGCTGCTCAAGGCGTGATCTATTTTGGAATTCCTACCGATGATCTTTTGAAAAATGAAGACATCGTTATTAAAAACAATTCCTTAAATGATACCAAGGGCCAAGGGTACCGTGGTGTGCGCATTAACAATGGTTTCAATCTAACTATCGAAGGCAATTATTTCTATAAATTCTTTGATGCGATTCGTTTAGAAGGAACAGGTAATTCAGGCTGGACCGCTCCTGGAACTGGTAGCGGGGCCGCGGGAGTTATTTTGATTAAAAATAATACTTTCGAAATGAACAATCAATATCCAATTGTTATTGGTCGTTATAGTGCAACCAATATTGACATTTTAAATAATGAAATTGGTGTTAACCCAGATAACTCAGGCGTTTATGGCTTAACTAATATTATCAACTTTGTTCCCGAAGCCAACGCTCCAAAAACCGTCATTAACATTAAATATAACAATTTCGTGCACAACACGGCTTGGCATGATGTTCGTTTCAAAACCGGAACAGCAACTGCTGAACAATTGGAAATTAATGTTAACTTCAACAAATTCAATGAAGGAGTTTGCATTGATCCAACTGATGGTCCATGTGATTATATTAGTAACGGTGGCGTTGCCGCTTCCGCAAACAACCTAATCAATGGCCAATTCAATTATTTTGCTGTTGAACCAGTTGCTTCTGAGTTCCTTGGCTTAAATGACAAAGGCTTTGCTCCTTATTATCGAACTCTTGAAGATTATAATGACGCTTTAACCGCTTTCTTTGTTGACCCATCCTTAACCGGAAAAGTCGCCGGTGATGCCGTTGTGGTTAATGGCCTTAATTTAGTGTATGGCGAACGAGCATTCAGTACAATTATTACTGCTTTGGAAGCTGCCCCCGTTAAAGGAACAATTGTTGTTCTTCCAGGAACTTACACAGAAAAGATTACCATTACCAAAGGCGTTACTTTAAAAACCTTAAATGCTAATGTTAACCCGACTGTTGATGAAACAGCGTTCTTAGCCGCTTCACCAACCGCAACTATTTCCAATGAAGTTTGGTACATTAAAGACGATGCATCGACTAGTGCCAATGATGTAACCATTAAAGGGTTCACCTTCACCGGCAATGCCCGTATTCGTGAATATGGGGCATCGGGCAATCAATATCGTTTCTTGTATGAAAACAACTACGCATTTGATACAACCGAAACTACAATTGCTTGGAAAGTCGCAACCTATACTGCTTATGGATTGACTGCTGAAGCCAATACAACTGTTCCTGGTTTCATTAGTTTAGTTCCAAACGGCTTATGGTTGATGGACTTTGTCTTTAGAAACAATAAATTCGTTAATGTTCATGATACGAATATCTTCTTGCTTTGCGTTAATGGTTTAACAATTGAAGGCAACGAGTTCTCGGATAGCGACCGCGATGCCATTCGTTTAGACTATGGTTCACAAGGCGGAGTGTTCAACATTAAGAATAATACTTTTGAAAATATTAAATACAATGGTGTATTCATTCGATCTTATAGTGGTAGTATTTATGCTCCTGATTTTGTCGGAAACATTCAATACAACTCTTTCAAGAATGTCGGCTTGGCTGGAGCAACGGAAGTTCCAACGACCACAAGAATCGGTGCGATTGCGACTTCGGGATTTGGCGAAAAGATGAATGCGACATTCAACATTCGCTACAATAATTTTGAAAATTGCACAAATTACATTAGTTTACGTGCTAACGTTACCAACGTTGAAACTTGGAATGCCGGAACGAAAAAATGGGTGGCAAATATTGAATATAACTCCTTCATTGATACTGATGGCGTTACTAAATATTTCCAAAACTTAATCAGTACTTCCGATACGGTTTCAACAAATACCGATGAAGTTTATATCAATTATAACTTCTATGGAACCGATGCGAACACAAAAGCAACAACCACGGTTGATCAATTCGATCATCATAAAGTAGCCGCCAGCAATTTGGTTGTTTACAACACGGTTGCTGAATTAGAGGCAGGAATTGTCACTTCTTACATTCCGACAAGTGTCGTTGTCACTGGCAATGCTACTATGAAAGGTGGCGAAGTAGTGACTTTCAAAGCGGCTGTTCTTCCAAATACTGCTCCTCAAGATGTTGTTTGGAGCACTTCCGATCCAACGATGGCCATTGTCGATGAAACCGGAAAAGTTACCGGTCTAAAACCGGGCGCCGTTAAAATTAAAGCAACATCTAAAGATTTAGCAACGGTTTTTGGTGAATTTGATGTGACCGTTGATGGTGTATTAACCACTAATTTCCTTGTTGATGCGACAACTACCGAAATGGCTGATTTAACCAAAGTAGCTTATAGTGGTAAAGACTATTATGTCGGAGTCAACGCTTTTGATACTTTAGCCGAAGCGATGGCCCTTGCTGATGTTGGAACAACTATTAATGTAAATAAAGGTACTTACCTAGCTACCGATGCCATTACCATTACCAAAGATAACATTTCCATTTTAGGTCCAAATGCTAATATTGATGGTGTTAATGGAGTTCGCGTTGCTGAAGCGGAAATAACCAGTAAGATTACCATTGCCACAGGCGTTAAAAACGTGGTCATTAAAGGTTTGTACTTTAAACACAATGCAGCAACTTGCATTATTACTGGCGATGCTGCTGGTTTGATTGATGGCTTTAAGTTCATTAATAATATCGTTGATGGTTATTCAGGCGATGGAAGCAGTGGATTCATTGTTTTCAAACAACTTACAGCCGAAACAAAAGTCATGAACTTCACGATTAGCAATAATAAATTCTTCAGTTTTGGTTCTGATCGTCCTGTTCGTATTGCTTACGTCGAAAACATGACTTTCACAAACAACTTAATCCTTGATGCTCCTTCCGATGGTCTTCGTTTGAATGATAATTCGGGTGGCGTCATGGGAACATTAAAAGTTGTTGGCAACAGCTTTATCAATGTTGGTCAATATGGTATTTTTGTTGGTAAGACAACTTGTACAAGCATCGTTATTACCGATAATAACTTCGTAAATAATGGTTATAGTTTGTCGGGCGGAGCATTACAATTGCGAAATACCGGAATTGATGCAACCGGAACGACGATTTTAATCGCCAACAACTTCTTTGATAAGAGCTTTAACAACGATATCCGTGTTGATCATTTAGCCGTTGAAGCCGATAACTTAGTAATTACTGTATCTGGTAACGTCTTCAAGACTGCTCCTGCTGTTAATTATTATTACAACAACAATACAGCGGAAACCGTCGTTGTGAAAACATCCTTTATCGGCAACATTATTTATGCCGCTGATGGAGTTACCATGGCTGATCCGGCAACTGTCGCTGGCAAAATTAAGAATGCCACCGTTACCGCTTCTAATCCAGCTTTGGATTTATTCTTCAGTGAATATGGTGAAGGCTCAAGCAACAATAAGTGGATTGAAATTTACAATCCAACAAGTGCTGCTATTGATTTAGGCGGATATAAAGTGGAACTTTACACCAATGGTGCAACTGCTGTTCAAAACACCTTAACCTTTACCGCTGGAACAATGCTTGCTGCCGGTGACGTCTTATTAATCGTCAATGATCAAATCGTTGCCACTCAAAAATTACCGGGAGCTATTGAAAGCAATGTCACTTATTTCAATGGTGATGATGCGCTTGTTTTGAAAAAAGCGGATGTCGTAATTGATGCGATTGGTTTAGTAGGCAATGATCCAGGGACGAACTGGCCAGTTGGCACCGGTGCTACTTCGGAATTTACCCTTGTTCGTCGAAACTCATTTGCAGGAATTCCAACCACTGTTTTTGCTCCAACGCAATGGGATGTATATCCACAAAACTATTTTGGTAATATGGATGTTCATTCATACTTGCCGGCTTATGTTGCTCCCGCAGCATAATTAACAAACAAATTAAGTCCTAAAAGTTTCCTTTTAGGACTTTTTTTTTATTGATTTTGGTTTTAGGGTAGTAACTGGACTTTTCTTGTGATATAATTAACAAGAAAAAGACATACTGACAAAAACAAAAATGGAGGAAAGTAATTTAAGCCCGTCAGTATGCTAGGGTTTGAGTTATGAAAAAAGTATGCGAAAATTTTCAAAATTAGTAGTGTTAAGTTTGACCTTGGTTATGGCAATCTTTCTTGCGTCCTGCCAAGAGAAAATTGAACTAAACTTTGAAAACGAATCGATGACAATGACAGTCGGCGATACGGAAACATTAGTACCGGTTGCCAACAAAGAAGGCTTAATCTATGAATGGACATCGGGTAATACCGCTGTTTTAACGGTTAATGCCGGCGTAGTAACGGCTGTCAGTGCCGGAACAACCACCGTAACTGTCAAGGTTAAAGATAAAGATGTCACCGCTGAGATAACGATAACGGTTAATCCAGTGGTCATCACTTTTGCTCAAGACGCAATGACGATTGCGATTGATCAAGAAATAACCTTAACACCAACGGTTGTGCCAGCGCAATCGATGAGTTTTACGTGGACAACAAGTGCGGCCGCCATCGCAACCGTTACCAATGGGGTTGTGAAAGGCATCGCTGTCGGAACAGCAACCATTACGGCATCGGGAAAAGGTGGATCAGATTCCATAACGATTACCGTCGTTTTACCTGACCCAACGAAAGTCGCGATTACCGGAGCCAGTTCACTTGCGAAAGTGGGCGACACCATGGACTTAAATGCGACCGTTCTTCCTTCGAAAGCGTCTCAGGAAGTAATTTGGTCTGTGAATAACGAAACGCTGGCGACGGTTTCAAATACCGGTTTGGTCACTTTTTTAGGAATTGGTCAAGTCGTCGTTACGGCCACATCAAGTGTCTTAAGTTCTCAAAAAGGGACGGTGAGCATTAATATTATTGAACCCGATCCAATGAGCATCACCGTTAGTGGAGCCGATGGCAAAACCGAATTGGAATTAACCAAAACCTTACAAATGAGTGCGCTTGTTAGTCCGGATTTAGCTGATCAAAGTGTCACTTGGTCGACTTCTGATTTAACGATTGCCTTTATTGATGAAGAAGGGTTATTGACGGCTGTAAAAGTAGGAACGGTTGATGTCATTGCCACTTCCATTGCTTTAGGGTCAATAAGTGGTTCTGTAACCATCAATGTTGTTCTACCAACTCCGGAAGCCCTCAATGTTACGATTCCGGAGACAGTATTACAAATCGAAGAAACCATGCAATTATCCACAATGATTACCCCGGCGCTTGCTAATCAATTAGTTTCTTTTGCATCAAGTAATGAAGCAGTTGCGACAGTATCGGAAACAGGTCTTGTCAGTGGTGTCAGTGTCGGAACAGCGACCATAACGATTACCAGTCAAGGTTTAAATTCTTTAACAAAAACTTATGAAATTAAAATTGTTGAAAAATTAACAGCCCCGACTCATGATAATGTTATCGTTGATAGTACTTTAGTTTCCGCAGAACGTTATTCAACTGTTACTTATGATAGTGTTGATTACATCGTTGGTCAAAACGCCTTTTCTGATTTAAGTAAAATTGTGACTAAAGATGGAATGACGATTAATGTAAAAGCCGGTACTTATAGCGGTAATTTAACGGTTGCCAACAATCAAGTTGCTGTTTTAGGACCGAATGCCAATATTGATCCAAACACGGGAACAAGAGTAAGCAGTGCTATTTTAACCGGTAAATTAACAATCAATGCTTCCCTAGATGGAATTATTATTAACGGTTTCGATTTTACTGGCAATGGTTCAGTTTATGGTAATGGAACTGTCAAAAATGTATCCTTTATGTACAATAAAGTGTATGATACAACCGAAAATGTTGTCGCTTGGGCCGCAACCAGAAACTATAATTTAGTTGGTTTCTTTACTTTCTGGAAACAAAGCAATGTTATGGAAAACTTTATTATTACCAACAATGCTTTTTCCAATGTTTCGGGAAACAACATTATGATTGGAAATATCCTAAACTTGACACTCAAAGATAATACCTTTATCGATTTTGATCAAGATGCTGTCCGCATTGATGGTGGTTATAATAGTGGGTTATTGTTAATTGAGAATAACGATTTTTCAAATACTACTTTAAGTGCTTACAATGGTTTATATTTGCGTTCATTAGGTGCCGCAAAAGCCAGTGCAAATCCTCAAGTTGTGACCATCATTAATAATCATTTTAAAAATATTGGTCAACCGGGAATTGATTTTTCGGGGGCTATTTCCACAAATTCTTATCAAGAGTATGGAATTACCATTGACATTTCCCATAATATCTTCGAAACTTGTACTAATTATTTATGGGTAAGAAACAATGCCACTTCCGCAAACCATGCAAGTTATCCTTGGGTAGGAAAAGTTGAATACAACGCGTTTTTAGGTGAACCGCTAGTGTATTATCATCGCAATCGCAACACTACTGATACGGAAGCAACTAATCCGGCTTTAATCGAATTTGCTTATAATTTCTTCGGTGATGCTTCGGGTGAAGTTATTACTTTAGATATGAATAAATTCTTTGAAGTAAAAAGCATCACTAATAATTTTAATGCTTTAGGTGAAATGAATGCTCTTTATGTTGATCTAAGTTTAACGGGAAAAACATTGGGAGAAGAAGTAGTTGTCAACGGCTTGACTTTGAAATTTGGAGAAAGGGCGTTTGTCTCGATTAATGATGCCCTAACAGCCATTAGTGAGGGTGGATACATCATTGTATTACCGGGAACTTATGCGGAAGATTTGAATATTGTGAAGAACAATGTCACAATTGCCGGAAACAATGCCTTTATCAGTCCCAACAGCGAAACAAGAAATCCAGAAACCATCTTAACAGGAACCATGACGCTTGGCAAAGAATTGCATAATTTGGCCTTAAGAGGTTTAAAATTTATCGATAGTTCCAAAATCATCAATACTTTAGGAACAGCGGGAACAGCAGCAGTTGTAACCAAGAACCTTGATGGCTTCTTGTTTACCAATAATGTTGTGGAAACTAGTCTTCCAAGTGGCAAAGGATTCCTTACATTCCTTGAAGCAAGTAACAGTTATAGTCATCATTTATCATTTGTTGATAATTACTTCACGCAAACAGTAGCGGTCTCGACTTTAGAAAGTATGTTATATATTGATAATTGTGCTAATGTCATGGTAACGGATAATGTTTTTGAAAACTTGCAAAAACGTGCTGTTTATTTCCATGATATGACGAAAGGTTTAGCCGGAAACGCCTTGATTCAAAGTAATGTTTTCAAAAACATTGGAACTGATGCTTTATGGGTAAACTGGCTATCACCGCTACCGGGAACGGTTGTTCAAGTCGATATTTTGAATAATACTTTTGAAAATGTTGGTAATCGAGCTTTCCATTTAGGGAAAATGAATAATACCGACACTTATTTGGCCATCAATGTTTCTAAGAATTCTTTTAAAACCGTTAATGTCGGTTTGTATTTTGTCCGTGTGTCCACGGGAGCGCATATTAGCGCGACTTATAATAAATTCTTAGACATTCCAACGACGGCTTATTATAATAATGCCACCGATACAGCGACGACTTCACCGGCGCAATTAAACGCTACTAAAAACTTATTTATGAATGCGGATGCGGTGGTGGTTCCGGAAGTTGCGAAAGTGATTGGAAATACCAGTGTTGCGGAAGCTTTTGCTTCGCTTGCGGAATATGAAGCGGCTTTATTGGCTTTGCTTGGATAAAAAGATGAGGTGCTCGCTTTTAGCGAATACTTCTGAGCGCTGACTTTGTCAACGCTCTTTTTATTTAGTTAAAAAGGGGGACAAAAAAACAAAATAGTCATTTCTTTCGTATAAAATAATCGTGTTTTTATATTTATTTGCTGCTGATGTGGGAAGAAAATAAAACTCCACTTTTGAAAATGGGGTTTGTCATCAGTCTGAGGTGCTCGCTTTTAGCGAACATCATTTTATTTTCTTTTTTACGAACACATTTTAATTTATTGTCATTTTTTCATGGCTATTTATTATACAAAATAACATAACATGGTCTATAATATAAATATAATGTGATTTATTAAGAAAAAAGGAGAAAATATGAAAAACAGAATTGTTGTTGATAGTACTTTTCGGTTATCACCTGAATATGTGTCTGAACATAACCTTGAAGTCGTTCCATTAAATGTGATTATTGATAATAAAACTTATACGGATGAGGTAGATATTGATTTAGGGGCGGTTTTAAGAGCGATTGATGAAAGTCATAAAGTTTCCACAAGCCAACCTTCACCCGATGCGTTTGTGAAAGCATTTAATAAAATGGCCGAAGAAGGCGCGACGGATATTTTATGCATCACGATTGCTTCGACTTTATCAGGCACTTTTAACAGTGCGCAATTAGCTTCAAAAGAAATTTTTAAAGTCAATATTCATCTCTTTGATTCCCTTTCGACCTCCATTGGTGGCGAAATGCTGGTGAAGATCTTAGTTGAACAAGTAGAACTGGGGAAAACAATCCCCGAAGCGATTGATTATTGTTTGCCTTTCCGAGCCAATTCCGTTATTTTAATGGCGATGGAGAATTTAGATGCGATTCGAAAATCAGGACGTCTATCAAGAATCAAAGCCACAATTGGCAATTTATTAAGAGTAAAACCAGTAATTGAGTTTATTCATGGAAAAAACCATGTTAACAATAAGTTTCGAACCGAAAAAGCGATTGTTGATTTTATCATCGAAAGAATAAAGGTGGACTTAAAGAATGTAAAAAACCGTTTTATTATTGCCATTTCTCATGTTCAAGCTTTAGAGAAAATTGAAAAGATCAAAAAGACCATTGAAACCGAAATTAAGGGAATTGATATTCATTTATCACTGGAAACGAGTCCGGTTGTTGCCATTAATTTAGGTTATGGTGGTTTTGGAATTGGCTGGTGCCATGATTAAATTGATGGTTTGTTTTCTTTGACAATCTTCTCCATTTGTTCTATAATAAAATTGCCTGGGGAGTTCGCCTTTTTATAATAATGCGAACCGAACGATGTTATATTGGAAACTTAGGCTAGCTTGGTGTGAAGGCTTATTTCATGTAAGAATCCCGACAGTTAGCACATAAGCGGTTTCCACCTTGGTGAAATTTCAGGTTTCACATCCATAATAACGGCTTCCTGGGCATTATTTAAAGATTCTAAAACGAAGTAAAAGGTGAACTATTTCGTTTTAGAATCTTTTTTTGGTTAAGTTTGAATTTAACTAGGTTTTTTCTCAATGTTTTAGTATAATATATCCAAGAAATGAGAGGATAACATGAAAAAAACAGGAATTTTGCTTTTGCTGTTAGCAATTAATTTTTTAATAATTCATTTACCGATTCAAGCTGTAACCTTGGATGCTTATTACATCGTGACAAATCCTGGTGAAAATATGAGTAAGGAAATGAACATCAATTGGCATTCCGATGTTGAAGGAAGTTTTTTAGAATTAACTTATGGAACCGATTCGACTTTTTCGCAAGCGCAAAGGTTTAATGGCGAGTGCCGTCCTTTTAGTTATGATGCTACTTTTTCGGAAGGTGGAAAAACTTATACAACAACCGGTTTTACTAGCCGTAATGTTTGTGAAGTTAGTTTAATCAACCTTACTCCGAACACGGAATACATTTATCGCGTTGGTAAAACAACTTTTTCGCAAACTTATAAATTCAAAACCGCGCTTGGAGCGGCTTCGTTTAGCTTTCTTTATTTAACTGATCCTCAATACTATAGTGATGCCACCGCCGCCATTTTTAACAATTTCATCACGCAAGCGTTAACAATCGATCCCGACATTCGTTTTAGTTTATTTTCGGGCGATGTTGTTGATCGAGCCGGAAAGATGGAACAATGGGCCATGTTATTTAATCAATCCAATTTACGAAACATGCCCATGGCGACAACGCCCGGGAATCATGAATATTATGACGCATCAGCAACGCCGGTAACTTATACCAATGGTTTTTTTAATGGTTTTTTTAATAATCCTAAAAATGGTGCCGAAGGAGTGGTTAATTCGAATTACTTCTTTAAGTACAATAATGTCTTATTTGTGTCCATTGATAGTGAAGCGGCGGCTAAGAGTGGTGTGGCTATGGAAGCCCAAAAAACTTGGTTTGCCAATGTTATGGAAACCAACCATGCTCAATATATTGTTGTTTTTATGCATCGTAGTTTTTACGGAAGCATCTATGGCGATTATTCACCTGTTTTAAGAGCTAATTGGCAGGGCCTTTTCGATAAATATGGAGTTGATGTTGTTTTAACAGGTCACGATCATGTTTATTGCCGGACTTCACCCATTTACCAAGGCGTAAAATCCACTGATCCTTACCAAGGGACAGTATATATTACCGGGGGTGCGGCGGGAGCCAAATTAACCTATAGCTTAGTTCCCAATCCTTTGTTTGAAGAAGGTTTTGACAAAGAAAGCTCCGTGACCATATTTAAAGTGGACAGTGCCGGACTTCACATCAAGACGATTAATTCATCCAATGTTATTAAGGACCAAGTAACCATCACCGCCAAAAGAAGTGCCACTACCACTTCAACTCTCGACAAGCAATCCTTTTTAAATACGGTTACTTTGAAGATGGATGCCAATGATAACACCAAAGCGATCTTTAATTGGGGAAGCAAGGGTTACGGTCACATCAACAGTGTTAAATTAACCGATGCGTCCAATCATGTGATTGGTTATGATTATTTGAATACCAGTTATTTGACGAACTTAACGATTGATAATTTGTTGCCCAATACTTTATACGCATACAATTTAACGGTTTCTTTTAAAGATGGAACCATTTTAGAAAAGCCGATTACGTTATCGACCAAATTACCCTATGGAAAAATAAGTAATTTTTATATTAATGATGATGATTTAGAGAATATTTCTTTAAACTGGACAGCTAATCTCGAAAATAACCAAATTCAAAAATATGAGATTTGGGTTAATGGAGAATTAAAGCAGACTCTATTAGGAAGTGAGACCGTCGGCGTTTTGACTGACATTAATAAATTTCATGTCAATGAGATTATCTTTAAAGCGATTGATATTTTTGATGATGAAGTATTTAGAGAAGTCATGAACTATGGCGAAGAAGCCCAAGCAGTCAGTCTTTTATATGCTTATGATGAATTGACTTTAAAGCCAAATGAATCCAAATTGCCGGAATTAACCGTTTTGCCTTTACAAGTATTGGATATTCGGTTTACTTCTAGCAATGAAGCGGTGGCAACCGTCGATGTTTTTGGTGAAGTCACCGCCATTGGTGTCGGTGAAGCCATTATTCGAGCGCAAGTTTATGGAAGAAGCGATGTATTCGCAACCTTTACAGTCAAAGTTGCAGAAGAAGTTGAACCAAAACCCGAACCGGAGCCAGAGCCGGAGCCGGAGCCCGAACCGGAGCCCGAACCGGAAGAGCCAAAGGGCTGCTTTAATAGTTTAAGCATTTTGTTTTCTTCTATAGTTTTCGTTGGTTACTTCATCATTCGTCGTAAAGAGCAATAATATGCAAGAGCGTTTAGACGAACGCGAAAAGCGTCAGGCGTTAATTCAAGATTATCCATTGCCCATGACGATAATCGTAGTGAAGGCCAATACCCCTGGTGCCGATAAAAACTTAAATGCCAGCCATTTTTTAGTCAACCTGTTTTATTGGGAAATTAAACAGCAATTAATAATCGAAAAAGAAGAACGCTTTTTAGGTATGGATGGACCTTGGTGTTTTCTTACAACCAAACAAAATGCTAGGTTGATAAAACAAATGTTAACGGAAATTGAAGAAAAACATTTTTTGGGCAAGTTTATTGATTTAGATGCTTATGATGAACAAAAAAGGCTGTTATCAAGACAAGATTTTAATAAGCCCAAACGCAAATGTTGGCTTTGCCATCAAGATGCGATTTTATGTACAAGAAATCAAACGCATGAGATGGCATCTTTGCTTAGCTATTTACATTCGCAAATTCATGAGTTTGTATCTTTACAAATCGGTGAACTTGTTTATCAAGCGGGAATGGACGAACTCAATATTCCCCATAAATTTGGCTTAGTCAATCCCATCAATAACGGGTCCCATCCCGACATGAGCTACGATTTAATGAAAACTTCGCTTCTTCACTTGCTTCCTGCTTTTCTAAAATTTTTCAATTTAGGCTATTATGCTATTAACCATCAAGAATCATTAAATGAAGCGGTTGAAGAAGGGAAAAAAGCCGAGCAATCGATGCTTACTTTCACAAACGGCGTCAATACTTATAAAGGTTTAATCTATATTCTGGGCGTTGTTCTTTTTTCGCTTGGAAGATGTTTACGATATGGCATAAAAGATTTGTTTAGTGAGATTAGTGAAAACGGCCAATATTTAGAAACAAAACAAATAAAAGACGGCCTCCCTCTTACTTTTGGAAGCCAAACTTATTTGCATTCACCGATCAAAGGCATTAGAAAAGAAGTTTCAGATGGTTTACCAAGTGTCGCTTCGGTCCTTTCTTTGTTTGATGATTTTGAAATGACCACGCTTCGAAAGATGCTTGTGAAACTGATAGGCCTTGCTGAAGATACCGTTTTATTAAAGCGTTCAGGGAACATGGATTGCTACTTGGAAGTCAAGTCAAGGTTTTTAAAACTGGATATCGACCATTTTGATGAAGTTCTACTAACCAAGCAATGTGTTGATGAAAACTTAAGTTTTGGAGGCGCGGCCGATTTATTGATTGTTGCCATTTTTCTCAAACGTTTTTCCCAAACTTTCCATTTATCAATTAACCATTTAAACTTTAGATAAGAAAAGTCAAACTTTTGAGTTTGACTTTTTATCTCTCATATTGCTTTTGCCCTTCCGTAAAGAGGTCACCACCGTGAGAATCATAAGTCACAATGGCCGGAAAATCTTCCACTTCCAGTTGATAAATACCTTCTGGACCTAATTCGGGATAGGCTATCAGCGTTGCTTTCTTGATGGTTTTGCTTAGTAACGCCCCTGTACCGCCAATGGCGGATAAATAAACGCCTTGATATTTAACCAATGCTTTTAAAAATTCGGAACTTCGGTCGCCTTTTCCAATCATGACTTTAACGCCTTGGCTCATTAAAACACTGGAATAAGGATCCATGCGATAACTTGAAGTTGGTCCCGCGGAACCAATGACTTGATTTGGTCGAGGGGGGGTTGGTCCGACATAATAAATAATGGCATTATAAGGATCAAAGGGGAGTTTTTCATTATTCTTGATGTGGTTGATTAATTTGCTATGAGCCGCATCCCGAGCGGTAAAAATGGTTCCCGAAAATAAAACCTCATCGCCAATGCGTAAACTGGTAATGTCGTAATCAGTCAGTGGTGTTTTTAGTTTAATCATAATTTACCTATATTATCCTTGTTTTATGGCGAGCTGCATGGCATTGCAAGTTGATTGCCACGGGAAGACTAGCAATGTGCGTCGGATAATGGTTGATTTTGACGGCCAAAGCGGTTATTCTTCCTCCGAGCCCCATGGGTCCGACGCCTAAATTGTTGATATCATGTAGCAATTCTTGTTCGAAAGAACGCATTACTTCATCACTTGTTTCATCATTCAAATCTCGCATTAAGGCTTCTTTAGCCATTAACGCGGCTTTCTCGAGATTTCCTCCGATTCCAAGGCCCACAATGATGGGTGGGCATGGCTTTCCGCCAGCCTCTTTGATGGTTTGTAAAACTAATTTTTTTATGCCTTCCTTACCATCAGCGGGAATCAACATTTTCACAAGGCTGACGTTTTCGGCTCCTCCACCTTTGGGAGCAACCGTAATTTTAATGTTTTCGCCCTCCACAAACTTCGTATGGATGATGGCGGGGGTATTATCTTGCGTGTTAAGGCGATTTAAAGGATGATTGACCACGGATTTGCGCAAATATCCTTTTTGATAGGCGACTTTTACGCCTTCATTGATTGCTTGTTCTAAATCACCATCCCAAATTACTTGTGATCCGATTTCTAAAAAAACGACAACCATGCCCGTATCTTGGCACATCGGAACTTGTTCGGTCGTGGCAATTTCATCGTTTTTCACAATCTGTCCAAGAATAGATGCCCCCAAAGGACTTTCTTCTTTTTTAATGGCTTGTCTTATCGCTGTAAAGACATCTTCACCTAAACTAAAATTGGCATCAAGTAATAAATCTGTAATTGTGCTAGTGATTTCTTTTAAATTAATAACCCGCATTTTTGAACCTCACGATTATTTTATTTAATTTATTATACACTAAGGAAAGCAAAAACACAAAAAAAATCGTTCATATTGTTTTTATTAAGAGGATGTCTATTTATCGGTGGGTGCTAAGAAAAACGATTATGGCGTTGTTTAAGAAGAACATAAGCGTTTTGTACAAATAGCCAAAAATGATTGAAGAAAAAGTGAAATTACGTTATAATGACAAGAAGAGGTAAAGCATATGATTAAAGATGCCATTGGCTTATTAGACATGGGAATGGAGAGTTTTCCTCTTTTACCATTCCTAAGCAAAACATTTAAACATGAACGCTTTATTTACATCAACGATTTACTCAATCAACCCTATGAAGGAAAAACAAAAGAGTTAATCATTGGTTTTGTACAAAAAAACGTGGCTCGATTACAAAAAGAACCGCTTAAGTTATTGATTGTCGGAAGCGATATCATTTGGGAATATGCTCAAGATTTTTTAAAAACTTTAACTATCCCCGTCATCAACATTGTTGATTTATTGATTGAGCACATCAATCTTAATTATGAACAAAAGAACATGGTTTTGCTTGCGAAGAACTCCGTACTGGAAGCCAATCTCTACCAAAAGAACATTAAATACAATCGTTTGTACAGTATTCCCAGCGATGAGTTGGAAGCAATTGTCTTAAATAAAAAGACCAAAACCACCAAAAGTTTTTATACCGCCAAAGAAACCCTTCTTCCCGCTCTCAAAAAAGAAGTGGATATTATTATCACCAGTACGCCCTTATTAATGCTTGTGAAAACGGAAATTGAAGAGTATTTGCGACTTGCGGAAACAACCAATTTGCTAACAATTTTGGAAGATAAAATAAAAGCCAGCGAGGTTAATTTTAACTTAAAAGGTCGAGGCCGGATTGATGTCTTGGGTTATGTTTCCAAAAAACAATTCGCCAACTATTTTATTGGCCAACCCTTTTCATTTAAATACTTTGACTTAACCAAAGAAAGTGAAAAAACAAAATAATTATTTAAGTTCATTTTTGAATTGATTATTTTTAAAATAAATCTTGAGAAATGCTATTTGATGAACTATAATATCATTTATTAAAAGGAAGACACTTATGCAACCTGTAGAATCGAAACAAAAATTAATTTTAGAAAATAAAAATCTCTATAAAAGCATCTTAGTATTGTCAATACCTATTTTTTTAAGTAATTTTATGAAAGCATTTAATGATTTCATCGATATGTTTTTCGTGAGTAATTATATTGAAGACCATGTCAGTGAAGCAATCGCTGCCATTTCTGTAACGGGGCCGGTTTTTAGCATTTCGCAAGCATTAGCGGGAGGAATGATGATTGCCGGAGCGGCGATGATGGCTCAATTCCTTGGCGCAAAGAGAAAAGATCGCGCCAGTAAAGTCGCTGGGCAGTTACTCAGGCTTTGTTTAATGGCGGGTTTATTGATGAATGCTCTTTTGTTTTTATTGGCCCCCATGATTATGACATGGATGGGAGCAACCGGAGTTGAACATGAATTAATGGTAACCTACGTTCGCGTTCGTTCGTTTGAAATGATTCCTTTATTTGGTTTTTTCGCCTTTCAAGCCAGTCGACAAGCTAGTGGCGATACGGTTAGCCCTTTTATATTAAATTTAGTAATGATTTTTGTGAATATTTTAACAACTTGGATTTTTATTTACTATTTGAAAATGGGCGTTTTTGGGGCCGCTTTAGGGACGACCATTGCCAATGTCATCTTAATGCCGTTCTTTATTGTGATGATGTTTCATGGAAAAGAGGAAAACATCACCATCACCATGGCCGATGTTTACAGTGATTCCGCCGAAATCAAAAAAATATTTCAACTGGCTTGGCCGGTTTCGATTAGTCAAGCGCTAACATCGCTTGGTTTCTTATTGGTTAATGCTTTTATTTTCTCCTATGGACAAAACACCGTTAATGCTTTTTCGGTGGGAAATCGCATCAATTCCTTAGTTTTGATGCCTTCAATGGGAATTGGGGGAATTACGGCGACCTTTGTGGGACAAAATATTGGAGCGGGAAATGAAAAAAGGGCGCGGGCTTCCGTTAAAGCCGCTGTCATTTGTGCCACTTTAGTCAGTGTCATCGGTGGGTTATCGATACTACCTTTCCGCGAACCCTTGGGAGCGATTTTCTTAAGCCGCCTTCCCGAGGCTTTAGACTTAAGTGTTGAGTACATGTTTTTCTTAATGACTAATCTTGCCATTATGGGAATTTTTCAAGTGTTTATGGGCTCATATCAAGGCAGTGGGGAAACCAAATTCAGTTTAATCATGTCCATGCTTCGCTTATGGGCTTTTCGCATTCCGATGATTTTGGTTTTTAAAAATGTTTTATTACTGCCACCATCGAGTCTTTGGTATGCTATGGTCATCAGTAATTTTGCGGCCTTATATGTGGGGATTATTCTTTACTCAAAATGCAAATTTCAACCGAAGGTTCGCATCCGACCAGTGGTAACCGCATGAAAAAAACGGATTTAGTAGGACATGATTTTGTCGGCGTGATTTCGAAAGAAGCTTATCCCAATCAATCGGTGTTTAAGCGGTATCCTTTTGTTAATAGCATTATCGTTTTATTGTTTCCTTATTCGAACCAAACAAGAACTGAGCATTTTGTGCCGGCGAAAATGTTTTATGGCCGAGATTATCATTTAGTGGTCAAACAAAAACTGGCGCATTTATCAAAACAATGGGAATTACCGGATGCGGTTTTAGGGGTGGATATTAATCCGCTTGATGAAAAAAGATGTGCTTATTTAGCTGGCCTTGGTACTTACGGAGATCATAACTTAATCATTAATCCAACTTTGGGTACTTTTTTTGCCATTGGCACCATGATGACCAGCGCTTTTTTTGATAAATATGATCAACCGATAGCGGAACTATGTACTCACTGTGGGGATTGCATCCGGGCATGTCCAACCCAGGCTTTAGATGATGGCTTTAATAAACAACTTTGTCTTTCCTATTTATCACAAACAAATAGCCAAAATTTCGCTCGTTATGATTTTATGAAAAATAGTTGTTATGGCTGTGACTTATGTCAAGATGCTTGTTTTTTTAATCATCATCCCGATTGGGGATTACCGGAACTGGCTTGGGACGGCTTATCGGTTCTTTCTTTAGATGCCATGCTTAAGCTAAATTTCGAAACGTTTTTAGACGCATATCAGCAAAAGAGTTGGAACTGGATCGGTTATGATCGGATGCTACGGAATATAATGGTTGTGAAAAACGGATATCAAAAGCTTACCAACCAGGAAGTCGAACAAATCAAAGCCAAAATATTATCACCTTGGTTTCTTAACCACTTGCAATATTTACGAGGTCAACATGGGAAGTCTTAATTTAGTATTATATGAACCGGAAATTCCTCAAAACACCGGCAATATTATGCGTACTTGTCTG